>DASYCF010001126.1:0-2069 GCA_036500365.1 Byssovorax sp. | reverse complement strand
AGCGGCGCGTCGGCGCGAGGTACTTCGCGACGACGCGCTTCACGTCGTCCCTCGTGACGGCGAAGTAGCTCGGCATCTCGGTGTTGACGAGGCCCGCGTCGCCGTAAAAGAGCTGGAGCTCGCCGAGGCGCGTCGCGCGCGAGAAGTTCGACTGGAGCCCGAGCACGTAGCTCGCCTGGATCTGCCGCTTCGCGGTCGCGAGCTCGGCGTCGCTCGGCGGCCTCGTCGTCGCGAGCGCCTTCACCTCGGCGTCGACCAGCTTCTCGACGTCGGCCATCTTCGCGCCGTCGGCCAGGCGCGCGCCGATGGAGCAAAGATCGGGGCCTCGCCGGTCGTTGGTGCTCGCCCAAGCGGCCTGCGCGAGCGCCTTGTCGCGCACGAGCACCTGGTGGAGGCGCGAGCTCTCGCCGCCGCCGAGGATCTCGACGGCGAGCTCGAGCGCGTAGTGGTCCGGCTCGCGGTTCGCCGCGACGGCCCAGCCGTACTGCACCATCGGCGAGCGCGCGTGATCGTCGTGCATCACGGCGGTGCGCTGGCTCGTCTGCTCGGGGAGCGCGGGCTCCTCGCGCTTCGCGGTCCCGATCTTCGCGACGCCGCCGAAGTACTTCTTCACGAGCTCCATCGCCGCCGCGGGCTCGAAGTCGCCGGAGATGGCGAGCACGGCGGTGTTCGGCCCGTAGTGGCGCGCGTGGAACGCCGTCACCGTGTCGATCTTCGCGTCGTCGAGGTCCTTCATCGAGCCGATGGTCGAGTGCTCGTACGGCCAGTACCCCTGGTAGACGAGCTCGCCGAGGCGCAGCGTGCTCATGCGATAGGGCACGTTGGAGTAGCGCATGCGGTACTCCTCTTCGACGACGGCGCGCTGGTTCTCGAAGCCGGCCGCGTTCACGTCGAGCGCCTTCATGCGATCGGCCTCGAGCCAGAGCGCGAGCGCGAGCTCGTTCGACGGCAGGAGCTCGAAGTAGTTCGTGCGGTCGACGTCGGTTGTCGCGTTGAGGTTGCCGCCGTGCGACGTGACGAGGCGCATGTGCTCGCCCTTGGGCGCGTTCTTCGAGCCCTGGAACATCATGTGCTCGAAGAGGTGGGCGAAGCCCGTCTTGCCCTGCTCGTCGTCGCGCGAGCCGACGTCGTACGTCACCGCCACGGCGATCGTCGGCGAGGCGTGATCGGGGTTCATCACGACGACGAGGCCGTTGTCGAGCGTGGCCTTCTGGATCTCGAGCGCGATCTCGAGCGGGCGCTCGGGCGCGCTGGCCGAGGCCTTCTCGGCGTGCGCCGGCGCGGGCGCGGCGGCCGCGGCGTCCTTCTTCTTCTTCGCGTGCTTGTGCTTCTTGTGCCCCTTGGCGGGCGCCTCGTCCTGCGCGCGCGCGGCGCCGACGTGCGTCGCCGCGACGGTCGCTCCGACGAGGGCGCAGAGGCACAGCGTCTTCGTGTTCACGCGCGGTGCTTAGCACGCGCGGAGGGGCGCCGCCTCGGCTAGGCTCGCTCGCGCCATGCTCGATCCGTTCGTGCTCTCGAAGGCGATCTCGTCGCTCCTCTTCGTCGCGATCGGCATCGTGGCGTTCGGCGTCGCGTTCCTCATCATCGCGAAGGTCACGCCGTTCTCGATCCGCAAGGAGATCGAGGTCGACCAGAACACCTCGCTCGCGATCTTGATCGGCTCCGTGATCCTCGGGCTGTCGATCATCATCGCCGCGGCGATCCACGGCGGCTGACGAGCGGCGGCGTGGAGCGCGGGCGGTCGCCGTGGATCTGGGGCCCCCGCGCCGACGTCGGCGTCTTCGGCGGCTCGGCGGCGCTGGCCCTCGCCCTCGCCGCGCTCGGTCAGCGCCTCGCGCCGGGAGGCGCCGTGCCGGGTTGGGCGTGGCTCGCGTTCATCCTCGGCGTCGACGTCGCGCACGTGCACGCGACGCTCTACCGCACGTACCTCGATCGCGAGGAGCTCGCGCGGCGGCCGCGGCTCTACGCGCTGCTGCCGATCGCGTGCTTCGCGCTCGGCGTGGTCTTGCACCTCGCGGGGGAGCTCGTGTTCTGGCGCGCGCTCGCGTACCTCGCCGTGTTCCACTTCG
>DASYCF010001125.1:0-5669 GCA_036500365.1 Byssovorax sp. | reverse complement strand
GTCGAGTTGTGCCCGAACGACGCGCCGGTCCACGTGATCATGTGCGCGCCCGCGCCGTCGCCCGCGAGCGCCAGGGCGTGCGCCTGGAGCGGCGTGCCCGCCGTCGCGACGTCGATCGCCGTCTCGGCGGAGACCATCGGGTCGAGCGTGGCCGGGTAGGCGGAGCGCGCGAGGAGCTCCGCGGGCACCGTCATCGCGACGCCGCCGGGCTCGCAGCGCTCCTCGATGTGCGTCGCCGCGCCGGCCGCGTCGACCCACGTCGCCGCGCCATAGCGGAGCTTCTGCGAGAGCCGCGCGCCGCGCGCGTCGACGGAGACGCACGCCGCGCCGTCGATCTCGACGTGCACCTCGAGCGCGCCTGCGGATTTCGGCGGCGTGGCGAGCTCGATCGTGTGCTCGACGCCGGCCGCGGTGGGCGTGAAGCGCTCCGTCGCGACGCCCCGATCGAGGCGCGCCGAGCCGTCGGCGTCGAGCGCCGCGGTCGCAGCGGCCGCGCCGTCGAACCGCGTGTGAAGGCGCGCCTCGGCGGCGCCGTCCGCGCGAACGCGCAGCGCGTCGTTGGTCGCGCGCGCCGTCAGCCCGTGGACGCGCGCGGACAGGCCGTCCGGCGTCGCGACGAACCGCGCTGCACCTCGTCCCGCGACGGTGTGCGCGATCGAGACACGCGGCGCGACGTCGGGCGGCGACCCGCCGCCGCTCGAGCAGCCGAGCATCACGAGCACGAGCGACGGACCGAGCGAGCGGCGCGCGGGAGTGAGCATCGTTGCCAGGCTACGAAGCGCGGGTGCGTCGAGGAAGATCGGAAATGGCCCGAGCACGGCCCCGCCGCGCGCCCTCTGGCGCTCACCGTATGCTTCGATCTAGCCTCGGGTTCATGAGCGAACCCTTCGATCCCACCGTCTATACACGAGCCCCCATCCTCAGCGTCTCGAGCGGCGTCAGCCTCGCGATGGCGCTCGTCTCCGCGACGCCGAAGGACGCCGACAAGGGCGTCAAGAAGGCGCAGAAGAACCTCAAGGCCGTCGCCGACAAGGCACGTGGCGACATGACCGAGCGCAACAAGCAGCTCGGCGTCTTCACCGACGAAGACTCGCGCGTCCTCGACAACGAGGCGGACCGAGCGTGGGGCGCCTTCCGCCAGAGGCTCGTCGCGTACACGACCATCCCCGAGCACGCCGCCGCCGACGCGAAGCGCGCGGCCGAGCTCGATTACGCGCTCTTCCAGGGAAGCATGGAGTTCCTCAAGGCCGAGTACGCCGTCCAGAGCACGCGGATGAGCGCCGTCCTCCAGCAGATCGACGATCAGAAGCTCCAGCACGACCTCGATCGGCTCGCGGGCGCCGTGTTCGTGCGCGCGATCCGCGACGTGCAGCCGCGCTACGAGGTGATGGTCCAGGAGCGCCTCCGCCGCGACAAGGCGACCGGGCAGAACCTCGGCGACACCGTGCGCGCGCTCCAGGCCGCGATCGTCTCGTACGCGACCAAGGTCTGCGGCGCCGTCGAGCACGACGAGCCCGAGACCGCCGAGACGGCGCGCGTCGCGCTGCTGCCGATCCTGAACCACCGCGAGACGCACGCGAAGGCCGGCGCCGCGCCGCAGCCCCCGCCGCCTCCGCCCGCGCCGCCGGCGAGCTGAGGGAGCCCCCGAAGCAGGTCGACGACCCGTCCGGCGACCTCCCGGGACCTCCGGGAACGGGTCGTCGACCGCCTCCTCGACCTCCTGGGAGGTCGGCCGACGGGTCGGCGACCTGTTCGGGACCTTCTGGGAGGTCGTAAAGTCAATCCACGACTAGGAATTTGGCGATCGTCGCGATCGCTCTACAGGACCGAGGGAACGCGCCCTCACGCTGCTGCGCCGGCTCGGCCGATCGCGGGCCGGGCCGAAGAGCGCGCTATAACCGCGAAGTCATGGCGCAGAGCGAGCCGGCCGCCTCCGCCCATCGCGCCGCGCGCGATGCCGAGCGCGCCGCGCTGACCTGGCTCGACGTGCTCTTTCGCTCGCGCGGCTGGCACACGACGCGCTCGAGCGACTCGCAGGTCGATGTCGGCGTGGAGCTCCCCGGAGCCGCGCGCGCGAGGTTCGAGGTCGAGGTCAAGGTCGTCGACGAACTCAGCGCGCCGGTGCGCCTCCGTCTGGCGAGCGATCGGCTCCGCCGGTGGGTGGAGTCGCGCGTGCCCGTCGTGCTGGTCGCGCGCTCGAGGAGCTCCGAGGACGCGCGTTGGGACACGGCGCGCGCGATCGCTCGCCGCCTCGACGCCGATCCCGGCTGGCAGAACAAGCGCATGGTCACGGTGACGCTGCCCGCGGACCAGCGGCTCGACGCGGCCGGCCTCGACGGCCTGAGGGACCGGGTGCTCGAGGAGCTTGGGGAGTCGATCGGTCGCGTTGCCGCGATGACCCTGCGCTTCGAGGACACCCCGGCCGGCCTCGAAGCGCTCGCTCGTTTCCAGCGAGGTCTCCGCGCGGGCGTCCCCGTGAAGATCGACGGCAAGGACGCCCGGCTCCTCTACTCCGGGATGCCCGAGGACGCTGCCTGGGTCCAGCCATCCGTGATCGAGGTGAATCCAGCGCCGAAGGAGTTCTCGATGCGCTTCGAGATCCATCGCGACGGATCGCTCGCTGCGCGGCTCGAAGCGGTGATGGTCGTCACGCGCGCCGGCGAGTCGACCAGCCTGAAGACCAAAGAGTCTGCGCCAGTCACGATTCAATTCGGGCGCGAGCAAGCCGCCGGTGGCGTCGACCTGTCGGTGACGCGCGGCCACCGCGCGTCGATGGTCGACGATGAGCTCCGCGCGACCCGATTCATGCTCGCGGGCGCGCGAGGCGGAGAGCTGGTCGTGTACGATGATGACACCCCCGACCCCGAGACCGGACTCGAGGGCCGAGTCGTGCTCAAGACGAAGCTCGACGCTCAGCCAGCGGTCGCCGTCGAGGCGCTCGTCCGAGAGCACGCGATCTTCGCGCAACTGGCGTTCGCCCAGCGTGCGCTCGCCGGGCGGCTGCGCATCGCGAAGCCCTTCGATGTCCCCGAGGAGGTGACCGCAGAGGACGCCGTGCTCGTCGAGCGCCTCGTGAAGATCGTGCGCGACGGGAAGGTCCGCGGGGCTCGCATTACCCTGTCATTCCGCATCGATCCCGCGCGGATGGGTCCTGTCACCGCCGGCGAGGTGAGCCTGCGGATGAAGTCCGAGCTGACCCTCTTCGGCGTCGACATCGACCTCGGTGACGTGAGCGCTGTCGTCGTCGACTCGGGAGCCTTTCAGAAGCGGCTCCGAGAGGCCGCGGCCGAGGGCGATGGGCGGGTGAAGTTCGACGACCTCGTCGTGGACGAGACCTACCTCGACTGGCAGCCCTCGACGGCGTGGAAGAGCCTCGTCGAGCTCGCCACGCAGCAAGGCGGCTACATCCTCGAACGGCAGCTCGAGGAGACCGGGTCGACGGAGCTCGACGTCGAGGTCGCGATCGCGAACGGCGAGCTCGAGCGCGTCGCCGGACCGCCGCGCGCCCTTCATCTCACGTCGATCCCCGAGAGCGAAGACGCCGAGCTCTGGCGCATCTGGCTCGAGACCGACAAGCTCGGCGTGTTCTCGCACGAGACCGCCCTCGAGCGGTACGACCTCTCCGACGTCATGCCGAACCGCATCCACGTGACGATGCCCGAAAGCGTCGACCTCGACCTCCCACGCAACGTCGTCGTCCACGTCGCGGAGATCCCCGAGACCGATCGGACGTGGAGCGAAGACCTGCCCTTCACGACGGCGTCGCGCACCGTTCGCGACTGCCGGGCCGATCACCTTTCGCTCGAGTTCGTCGAGCAAGCGGAGCGGCAAGGCATCGCCCGCGGCCTCTTCAGCGCCAGCGACCTCGTTCGCTCATGAAGCCGCTGAAGCCCATCAAGGACCCCTCGGCGGCGCGTCAGGTCATCGAGGGCTTGATCAAGAAGGAGAGTGCCGTATCTGGGATGCCCTATCAGCGCGTGCAGCGCCTCTTCCTCTTCGAGGCGCTCGCCGTTCGTTTGGCCCAACACCTCGGTAGCGACGTCGTGGTGAAGGGTGGCTTCGCGCTCGAGCTCCGGGGCGGCGGGCGATCGACGAAGGATATCGACGTCCGTGCAGCTGGAGATCCGGAACGCTTCCTGCGGACAGCGCAGGAAGCAGCTGCCAAAGACATCGGCGACTTTCTCTCGTTCGAGCTCACGAAGGTCGCCGAGATCGAAGGGAAAGGCGTCGTTTACGGCGGCACGCGTCTGCTCGTGAAGGCGGCGATCGGCAAGAAGGAGTACGGCTCGTTTCGCTTCGACGTGGGCGTCGCCGATCGACTGACGCGGCCGGCCGACAAGGTGACGCTGCGTCGTCTCGAGCGCTTCGGCGTCGCGCCCATCGAGATCGCGATCTATCCGTGCGTCACGCACATCGCCGAGAAGCTGCACGCCTACACGCTCCCGCGCGCATCCCCGAGCCGCGTGAAGGACCTCCCCGACATCGCCGTGCTGGCGACGATCGAGCGTCACTCCGCGAGCGCCCTTCGCGAGGCCATCAATGTGACGTTCGCCCATCGAGGGACCCATGATGTACCCGCAGAGCTGCCCGCGCCGCCCGAAGGCTGGGACGAGAAATACGCGGGCACCTACGCGGACGAGCTCGAGTGGGCCACGTTGAGCGACGTCTTCGGGCGCGCGTCTGCATTCTTGAACCCGGTCCTCGCGGGCATCGACGGCGACTGGTCACCGGAGGCGTGGTCTTGGGAGATGCGCCCGTCAGCCTCCGACACCTGAGCTACCTCGCCCGCTTCGCCACGAGCGCCAAGGTCGTCCCCACCAGCACGAGCGCCGAGCCCGCGGTCTCGCGCGACGTCGGCATCTCGCCGAGCACCGCCGCGCCGATCGCGATCGACCCGACGGTCTCGAGCGGCGACGCGAGCGAGACGAGCGACGGCGGCAGGACGCGCGCCGCGGCCTGCAGCACGGTGTGCCCCACGATCGTCGGCACGAGCGCGAGCAGCGCGATCGCCGCGACCGCGTGCACCGGCAAATCGAACGCGCCAGGCGGGCGGCTCGACGCCGACCACGGGAGCGCGAGCCCGACGGTCACCGCCGCCGACGCGTACACGAGCGCGACGTAGCTGCGCGTCGGCAGCGTCTTCGGCACGGCGCGCGCGACGGCGAGGTACAGGCCGAAGAGCACCACGGCCGCGATCACGCCCGCGTCTCCGATGACGCGGTGCTCGCCCTCGCCCGCGGCCGAGCCGACGAGCAGCGCGCCGAGCGTCGCGACGCCGATCGCGATGAGCTCCTCGCGCGACGGACGCAGCTTGAAGAGGACCCACGCGACGACGACGACGCTCACGGGCTCGAGCGAGACGAGCGACGCGGCCGCCGCGAGCGACGTGTGATCGAGCCCCCACTGAAAGCACGCGAAGTGCGCGCCGAGGAGCGCGCCGCCCGCCGCGACCGTGAGCCGCTGCTTCGGCGTGAGCGCGCGCACCGACGCCGCGATGCCGCGCGCGTCGAACAGCACGAGCGCGACCGCGGCGAGCGCGAGGCGACCGAACGCGACGACGAGCGGGTCGGCTGGGCGCGCCCACCGGCCGAGCGGGCTCGACGTGGCGAACGCCATGCCCGCGGTGAGCACGAGCGCGGCCGCGGCGAGGCGGGTCGGCGCGCGCCCTC
>DASYCF010001124.1:0-9960 GCA_036500365.1 Byssovorax sp. | reverse complement strand
CCAGCCGGATCTCCTCGAGCCGAAACTCGTCGAGCGAGGGCGCCGCCAGCGCGGGCTCGCCGCGCTGTTCCGTGATGGGCGTGCGGAGCACCTCGTGGCGGGTGAGCACCTCGGACAGGCTGCGCTCGAGCGCGCGGGCGTCGACGAAGCCCGCGACGTGGAAGTGGGCGCCGAACGTGTAGAGCGCACCGTCGGCGCTCACGCGGTCGAGGAACCAGAAGCGCTCTTGACCGAACGAGAGCGGCCGCGGAGCCGAAGGCGTCCGCTGCGGGATGCGCGAGATCGCGGCGGGCAGAGCCGTCTTGGCGGCGAGCATGGCCCCGAGCAGGGCGCGCTGCTCCGGGGTCAGCCGCTCGAGGCGGTCGGAGAGGCTCATCGTCGCTCCACGCAGAGGGTCGCCGGCCTGACGCCGCGCGCGCGGAGGGCGCGCGTCTCGTCCACCATCGCCGGCCAATGCTCGAGGAGCTCGCCGACCAGGCGCACCGCGCTCCGCGTGCGCGCCCGCGCCTCGTCGTCGCTCGCGCCGCCCGCGAGATCGAGCGCGACCGGATAGTCGGCCTGCTCCGCTGCGCCGGAGAGATCCGCGAGGTAGCGCCGGACGTCGCGCGCCCACCACGCGGGCTCGCCGCCGGCGGCGGAGAGGCGCTCCTCGAGCCACGCCGCGAGCCGCCGGTTGGCGCCTCCGAGGCAGCTGCGCACGAACGCCTCGAAGTCACGCTCGGGTCGAGACGCGACGCGGATCAGGTGGGCGCCGAGCGTCGACATGCGCGCGGCGGGCGACGCGACCCGAGCGTCGAGCGGGCAGGACCGGATGAGCGCGACGAGGATGCGGCAGAGATCGGTGCTGCTCGCCGTGCGCGCGATCTCGCCGGGCCAGAAGCGCCGCGTCTCCCACGGGGCGTGCACGAGGGCCCATGGGACGTGGCCGGCGCGCGCGTCCGGCGTGCACGCCGCGAGCAGCGCGCCGAAGACGAAGTCTTCACCGCGGCCGATCGGCGGGAACGGGGGGAGCAGCGCCCTGTTGTCGAGCCCGAAGAACGTCGTCATGCTGAACGAAAGGTCCGCGAGGTGGGGGCGGTCGACGACGCGGCCGATCTCGCGGCTCTGCACCACGGCGCCGTACGTGGCCTCGGACGCGCAGAGCCGCCGCTGCGAGGCGCCGCGCATGCTCAGATATCCCGTGGGCGCGATCCACGATCCGAACGGCGTGTGCCAGCCGCAGTCGCCGACGAGGCCGTTGAACGTCACGACGACGCGACCGTCGCTCGCGAGCGCGGCGTCGCCGGAGCAGCGGCCGGCGAACTCGCTGAGCACCCCGCGCACGCCGCGACCGAGGAGCGCCTCGTGGTCCGCGAGGACGTCGCGGTCCTGAAAGGTGAACGCGGCCAGAGCAGACGCGCGGTCGGGGAAGAACCAGTAGTCCGCCGGATCGACCTGCGACGAGATGGCGAGACCCGGAGCGCCGACGGGGGGCGCCGCGATCTGGCAAATCGTGTCGTCGTCGGCGCTGAACACCGCGTCGCCGACCGTCTGAAGGAGCGTCGAGTTGCGGTTCGAGCCCGGCGTCGCGCCGCCGGGCGCGAGCGCGAAGCCGACGATCCGAGGAGGGACGCCGCGCGCGACGAGCGCCTGGGCGAACGCGGCCTCCTCGTCGACGTCGCCGTACGCGATGGCGACGCCGCGCGCTCGCGCCGCCGAGCGCACGAGCTCGCGGTTCCTCGCGCGCGCCGCCGGGCTCTTGGAATCGTCCAACACGGCGACCTCGATCTCGCGACCGTGGCGCGCGAAGTTGTCGAGGTAACTCGAGAGGGCGCGCTCGAGCGCCTCTGGACGATCGCACGTGGGGACGACGAACGCCGCGATGCGCGTTCCGCCGCGGCTCGAGACCGCCTCGATCGGGGCACCACGTCCCTCCGCCTCCGCAGGACGCGCCGGCGCACCGGACGCGGTCACCGTCGCCGTCACCGTCGCCTCACCGAGGAGCGCGGTGACCTCTGCCGGCGAGAGCCCTTCGATGAGATCGAGCAGCGCCACGACGTCGGCGGTGTCTGCGACGGCGGGCGCCGAGCGCTCCGCGATCGCCCGCGAGAGCCCCGCGATCGTCGGCGCCGCGAAGAACGCTGCGGGCGGGACGTCGACGCCGAGCGCCTCGCGGACACGGGACAGCACGCGCACCATCGCGATCGACTGGCCGCCGATGTCGAAGAAATTTTGGTCGACGGCGATCGAGGCGAGGTGCAGCACCTCCCTCCAGATCGACGCCAGGCGATCCTCGACGGACCCCGCAGCCAGCGCCGCGGCCTCGACGGGCGCTGCGCCTCGGAGCCGGCGGCGCGCGATCGCTTCGACGACCTTCGTCGGCTCGGAGAGCTCGGCGGCGACGCGGTTCAGCAGCGCTTCACGTCCGTCGCCGCGGCGCGGCTCGGGCGGCGGGCGAATCGGAGCTGCGTCGGCGGTGCCTCGCGAGGCCTCTGCCCGAGCCAAGCGCTGGAGCCCCGCCAGCGCCGCCGCAGCGAAGCGGAAGACGCGCTGCCCAGCGGGACCCGCGCGCGAACCCGCGCCGAGCGCACGCTGCGCCGCCTCGAGCAGCTCACGCGCGGGCGTATTCCTCTGCGTCGGGACGAAGGGAACGTCGACGTACGCGAAGCCGCGCTCCGTCGCGACGCGCCCGACGTGCGCCAGCATCCGCTCCTCCACGCCGCGGCCGAGCGCGCGACAGCTGAGGAGGAAGGTGTCGACCTCGAGCGCGTCGGCCCCCGGCCCGAGCAGAGCGAGCCCCGTCGTGCCGTAGTCGCCGAAGCGATCGCGCACCTCGAACAACGACGCGGTGAACGTCGACGACTCGAGCCGCGCGAGCAGCTCGGCCTCCGTGTAGCGCGTCGTGGTGAAGTTGAGCTGGTTCGTCCGCTGCGTGAGCTGCGCGGCCCTCGGGAGCGACGCCGTCGTCATCGGCTGGGCCGCGACCTCGAGCGCGAGCCCGTCGAGGAACGCCTCGAGATCGGGCGCTGCGCGTCGCGCCGTGACGCGCTGCTGCTCCTCTCGATAGTGCGTCGTTCGCCGCCGATCCTCGGCGGTGCTCGCGGCGCGGTCGAGCGCCCAGAAATGCCGAAGAAACCCCGGGACGCGCGCAGGATCCTCGGGCAGCTCGGGCGTGACGACCTCGGGGCACGCGGCGCGCACGCCCGCGCGCTCGAGGGGGCTGTCGTCGAGGAACACGAAGCTGTCGAGGCCGAGGCCGAGCTCGGCCGACAGCGATCGCAAGCTCTCCGCCTTCGGCCCCCAGCCGATGCGCTGCGCGGCGACGTGCGCCGGCCGAAGGGGCATGTCCACGCGCGCATCGAGCACGGCCGCGACGTCGGCCTCCTCGTTCTTGCTGCACAGGCAGACGAGGACGCCGGCGTCGTGTCGCTCGACGAGCAGCCGCTGGAGCGCGCGCCGCGGCTCGTCGACCACCACGCCGAGCGGCCCGTCCTCGGCCGCGACGCCGGCCCAGAGCGTGTCGTCGCAGTCCGACGCGATCACCTTGCACGGCGCCGCGCCCAGCGCGTACACGCGTCGCGCGACGAGCGTGCCGATCGCCGCAAACTGCGCCGGCGTGTAGGGGATCTTGCCGATCTCGTCACCGTAGGCGTCGTAGAAATCCGCGACGGGGTAGAGGTCGGCCAACTCCGAGGACCGCACCACATCCACGCCGCGCACGCCCGCGAGCCCGGCTCGGGCGACGTCCTCCACGAGCGCGTCCCGCGCCCCGCGCGCGGGTGAAGGTGGGCAGAAGCAGAGCAAGTGCGGCGTGCCGGACGCCGTCGCCGCGGCGGTGATCGCCCGCGCCAGGTCGCTCCCCTCGCGCGCGCCGCATTCGGCCCAATCCTCGAGCCGGATCAGGACGACGTTGAGCCCGCCGCGCTGTCGCCCGAGCACGCTCGTCGGATCGAGGAGCTGCTGAAAGACCTGGTTGTAGGGGGCGATCTCGACGTCGAGCTCGAGCTCGAGCTCGTCCGCCCAAAAGTCGAGCACCTCGAGCAAGGGCTCTGCGGTGAAGGTGGCTGCGACGGCGATCTTCCTGCGCGACATTCGTCGAACTCCTCGCCCAACCCGCCCATCTACCTGGGAGTTGATCGGGACGCGACCCCTGCTTCGCCGCACGAGCCGGCGCGCGGTCTTGGGCCGCAGGACGCGCTCGCGATCGCTGCGAAGCCGAGCGATGCGTCGAGCTCGCCGCGAGAGGGCTGCTTCCAGACGCCGGCCGAGGAGCAGCAGGAAGGCGAGCGCGCCGCCGGATTCGAGCTCCGCGCGCGCTCGCTCGTGCTCTGCGGTGTTCGACCGCGCGTCGCGGGGTTATCCATGAGCACGATGGCGCGCCGCGTGCTCGTGCTGCTGCTGGTCGTCACGGCTTCGATGGCCGCGACGAGGCCGTCCGTCGCGCGCGCCGACGAGAGCCCGGAGGTCGTCGCGGCGCGCCGCGTCGTCGCCGACAAACGCCTCCAGGCCTGGGTCCTGCTCGGGCTCGGAGCGGCGCTGATCGGGCTCGGCGTCCCTGCGACGGTCGCGGGCGCGGCGCCTTGCCCGCCGGGCCAAGACTGCAGCACGCGGCCGCTCGGCGTCGTGTTCGGCGCGCCGCTCATCGGTGCTGGGCTCATCCTCGGGGGCGCGTCGGCGATCCGCTTCACGGCCGCGTCCCGCGCCGACGCCGCGATCGACGCAGGGCGCGCGGACAAGATCGTGCGACCGCTCGGCGCCCTCGAGCGGGACGCGGCGCTCGCCGCCAAGCGGACCGAGCTCACCGCGAACGGCTACGTGTACGAGCTCTCGGGCCTGCTCTTGCTCGGCGGCGGCGCGGCGTTCACGACGCTCGGCGCGGGTCCTTGCGCGGAGCGGGACAAGTGCGCTGCAGCGCCGTTCGCCGTCGGCGCGGGGGTCGCGCTGGCGGCCGCGGGCGGGCTGCTCGTCTGGAAGGGCGAGCGCGACCGCGGCGAGGGCGCGCGCCTCGTGCACGTGGCTCCCTACGCCCCCATCACGTCGCGCGCGTTCGGCGTCGCGGTCACCGCGTCGTTCTGAGCCGCTGCGCGCGCCGCGTCGCCGGCCTTCGCGAGGGGCGCCCGGAGCACGCGCGCGAGCCCGTCGGCCATCGCGATCACGACGGCGGGCAGCGCCTCGTAGTAGTCGCGGAGCTCGTCGGCGAAGCCGAGGAACAAGGTCGCGACGACCAGCACCGGGAGCACCCAGAGCGCGCGCCTCACGAGCGCGGGCTTGTCGCGGAGGCCATACGCGACGAGGCCGATCGCCGCGAGCCACGCGAGGTAGGTCGAGAGCGGATACGGGTGCAGGAGCTCGACGTTGTGATCGAGGTGATGCTCGACGAAGCCGCCGCCGTTCTTCTCGTAGGTGTGCGCCAGCACGAGCTTGGCCGCGGCGAAGAGGGCGACCTGCGCGCCGAGGTGCAGCGCGAGCTTGCGTCGCTCGGCGCGCGGCGCGGGCAGGAGCACGTGGAGCCCGAACACGAGCGAGAGCAGGATGGTGGTCTCCTTGTTCCAGCAGGCGACCGCGAACACCGCGAGGTACGCGGCGAGCCGCCGCCGCGCGAGGAGCGCGAGGCCCTCGGTGAACAAGAAGAGCGCGGCGAAATCGTAGACGTAGCTCGTGTACGAGAAGCAGACCGGCAAGAGCGCGAGCGCGGCGACGGGCACCCACGTGGACCACGGGCGCGGGCCTTCGTAGAGCGCGTCGAAGAGCGACCGCAGCGCGGCGACGAACGCGAGGAGCGCCGCGTACATCCACGCGAGCGCGACGACGAGGTGGGGGAACGCCTCGGCCGGGATGTGGTCGCAGTAGTCGCGGAGCGCCGCGAGCGCCGGGCCCTTCGAGGCCTCGATCATCGCCGTGCGCGTCGCCTTCGGGATGGGCGCCGTCGTCACGCGGACGAGCGCGGGGACGAGCGCGCGATACACGAACGGCTTGTGCGCGGTGCCGCGGATCGTCGCCCGGAAGTTCGACGGGTGATAGTGGTTGAAGCCCGGGTCGTGCGCGAACGTGGCGAGCACGAGGCCCGCGATCACGCAGGTGATCGCCCACGTGAAGAGCCGCTGGCGGCCTGCCCAGCGCCGCGCGGCCCACGCGACCACGCGGCGGCGTGGAGGGGGCGCGGCGGCTTCGGGTCGCGTACGGGCGCCCTCGCGCGGCTCCGCGGCATCGGGCGCGTCGCTCTGCGGCGTGCTGCGCTCGACGACGGCCATCGACGCTGCTCGCTCTTCACCCATGGCAACTGAGGTCGTTCGCGTGGCACAACGTGGCGCGTCAGCGCGGCCGCGGAATCGCCCACGAGCGCGGCGCAGCGCGGTCTTCGCCGGCGCGATGCGAGCGTCGTGCCGGGCGCCTCTTGCGACGACGTCGCCGCGGCGGCAACCCTCCACGTGATCGCCGTCGCGGCGGCGCGCGAGGCGGCTACGCTGAGCCCGCCATGAGCTCCTCCGACGACGTGCCGCTCTACCGTGCGGCGCTTCACCCGCTCGACCCGCGGAGCGCCGCGACGCGCCTCTTGCTGTCGATCGGCGCGGGCGCGATCACGTTCTTCGCGTTGCCCACGCGCATCGACTGGGCGCTTCGCGCAGTCGCTAGCTGGGACGCGGGGACGACGCTGCTCCTCGTGCTCGCCTGGTGGATCATCGTGCGCGCCGACGGCGAGGAGACCTGCCGCCGCGCCGCTGCCGAGGACCCGGGGCGCTCCGCCGTGTGGGGCATCGTCACGGTCTCGAGCCTCGTGAGCCTGTTCGCCGCCGCGGTGGCGCTCCGCGAGGCCAAGAAGCTCGGCGGCACGTCGGAGACGGTGCTCGTCATCCTCGCTCTCTACGCCGTGGTCGCCGCGTGGACGCTCACGCACACGGCGTACACCCTGCGGTATGCGCACCTCTACTACGGTGACGGGAGCGGCGGATCGGGCCTGACGTTCCCTGGCAGCGAACAGCCGAACGACATGGATTTCGCCTATTTCAGCTTCTGCGTGGGCATTTGCTATCAAGTCTCCGACGTGTCGATCACGAGCGCGCGCATCCGCCGCGCGGTGCTCGGCCACTCGACGCTCTCGTTCGCGTACAACACGATCGTGCTCGCGCTCGCGCTGAACCTCGCGTTCAGCTTCCTCGGATAGGCCATGAAGCGCGCGGCCTCGCTGGATGTGCTGCGCGACGATCGGTGGCTCGCCGCGAGCGACGCCGAGCGACGGAGGGGCCTCGGCGCCGCTGCGTCCGCGCTCGGTCCAGGCTGGGAGGCCATCCCCGTCGAGCGCGGGCCCCGCGGGCCGATTGGCAGGCTCGTCTATCGGCCCCTCGACGTCGTCTTTTGCCTCGTCCCGGGGTCGACCTTCACGCAGGGCGTCACGGCCGCGGACGCGAAGGTCGTCAAGCGCCTCGCCTCGACCGACGAGGAGAAGGAGCTCGCGCGAAGCGTCAAGGCGAAGAAGCAGAGGCCCGTCGAGCTCGCGCCTTTCCTGCTCGCCGCGAGGCCGCTCGATCCCGCCGTGATCGCGCGGCTCGACGGCGGGGCCGAGCCGGAGGCGCTCGGCGTGTCTGCGCGGCGGATCGCGGGCATCGTCGCGGGGCTCGCGCGGCAGGGCATGCGAATGCCCACCTCGGAAGAGTGGGAGTGCGCCGCGCGCGGCGGCACGGACGCCGCGTTCCCGAGCGGCCTCGACGAGGCGCCGGATCCGACGGACGAGGCGCCGAGCGCGCTCGGTCACGCGAGGCTCGGCGCGCTCGCCGAGCTCTGCGACGGCGGCGTCGTGCGCGGAGGAGGGCTGTTGTCCGCGCCGTGGCAGGGGGTCGGAGAGTGGCTGTCGATGCTCTGCGCCGCCCCCGCCGAGGCGCCTTCGAGCTTCATCGCGTTTCGTCCGGCGGTGTCCATCCCGGGCGCCGTCGCCGAGGCGGGCGCGCCGGCCATCGCGCGCGCTCGCGCCGTGCGCGTCGTCGCCGCCGAGCCCACGCCCGAGATCCTCCGCGGGCTCGACGAGATCGATTGGGCTCGTCTCAAGGTGGGAGGCGGCAAAGCGGAGCGCCTGCCGGCCGCGCTCCGCGGCCTCGCGGCGCCGGTGGGCGAGGCCGACGACAAGCAGTTCGCGGTGGGGCGCCTGTACAACGCGATGGTCGACTCGCCGGGGCCGGTGTTCTCGGCGACCGCCGCGCTCGCGCCCTTCGCCGTGCGCCTCCTGCCGACGCTCGCGGTCCCCGAGCGCGCGCGCCTCGCGTGGTCGCTCGTGTACGGGCTCTGCAACGGCGACGCGGAGGCGCTCGCGCTCGGGATCCCGTCGTCCGCTGCGCACGAGGCGCGCTACGGCAAGGGCGCTGGCAAGGCCACGCTCGACGCGCTGGCTGGTGCGCTGGACACTGCGCTCTCGATGGCCGCGAGCGGCGACCTCGAGCTCGAGGCGGCCGCGATCTTCCTGCTCCCGTACGTAGTCGGCGGAGGCGCGCGCGCGGACGCGGCGCTGCTCGATCTCGCGCGACGCCACGCCGATCCGTGGCTGCGCGCGGCGGCGGCGTACGCCCTCGCGATGGGGGCGCGGCGCGGCGGCGCTGGCGCGTCCGACGGGCTGCTCGACGAGATCGCCGGCGCGCTCCCCGCGTTCGCCGGGTCGCTCGTCGCCGCTGCCCGTGTCGTGCGCGACGGCGAGCGCGCGACCGACGCGGCGCTCGCCGCGTGCGGGACGAGCGCCGAGCTCAACATCAAGATGGGCACGCTGCGAGGCCATTTCCGCTTCGGCGGCGTCGGCGGCCTGCACGCCGCGACGTTCACCGCCCTGCGCGCGGTCGGCCCTCGCGGCGAGGCGCGCGTGCAGGAGATCGCGGCGCGCGAGCGGGCGGAGTTCGAGCGCCGCGTGCGCCCGCTCGAGCCGACCTGACCTCAGGCCTTGTTCGCGAGATCCTGGCCGCGCATCGACGCGGCGACCTCTTCGTCGAGCTCGACGTCGACCTCGATCTCCCAGGGCGCCGTGACGGTCGCCACGCCCTGCGCCTTCGACGCGGGCATCTCGGCGATCTGGCGCAGGCTCTTCCACATCTGCATCACGGTGGGGAAGCGATCGTCTGGGTTCGCGGCGAGCGCCTTCTCGACCCAGCCGTCGACGGCGCGCGGGAGCTCGGGCCGGAGCGCGCAGAGGCTCGGCCGCTCGCCGCGCGTGACGGCGATGAGGAACTTGTCGAGCGGCATCTTCGGGTCGAACGCGGGGACGCCGGCGATCGCGCGGAACACGACGGCGGCGAGCGAGTACACGTCGATGCGGCGGTCGGCCTGCTTCGCCTTGCCGCGCCACACCTCGGGCGCGATGTAGCCCGGCGAGCCGGCGATCATGCCCTCGGCCGTGAGCGCGGTGGCGTTGAGATCCTTCGCGAGGCCGAAGTCGAGCAGCCGCACGCCGCCGCGGGTCATGTTGTCGAGCACGAAGATGTTCGCCGGCTTCACGTCGCGGTGGATGAGCCCGAGCTCGTGCGCCGCCTCGAGCGTCTCGGCGATGGGGCCGAGGAGGCTGACGATGCGCTTCAGATCGGGGCGCGCGCCGTGCTGCGCGCGCTCGTCGAGGTAGGCCTCGAGATCGCGGCCCGCGAGGAGCTCCATCACGATGTAGAGCTCGCCGCGATCGGACTTGTTGAACGCGAAGATCTGCGCGGCGCTCGTGCCGCTGAGCGCGCCCATCGCGCGCGCCTCGCGCAGCATGCGCACCTTGAACGCCGGGTCGGCGCCGATGTCGGACGTGAGCAGCTTGATCGCGACCTTGCTGCCGAGCATGTCGTCGATCGCCGCGTAGACGGTGCCGTAGCCGCCCTTGCCGACCACGCCGACGACCGTGTAGCGGCCGTCGATCAGTTCGCCCACCTTGTAGCTCATCGCGCGCGCGCTCCTCGAACCCCACACACCGCGCCCGCGTCCGGGCGCCGACCCTCCTTCATACGAGGCCCGCGGGTTCGTGACAACTTC
>DASYCF010001123.1:0-5414 GCA_036500365.1 Byssovorax sp. | reverse complement strand
CGCCGCCATCGTCGATTCGAAGAGCGCGGGCCTCCCCGTCGGCGTGCAGGTCGTCGCGCCGTCTTGGCACGAGCACGTCGTCCTCGCGGCCATGCGCGTGATCGAGGCGTCGTGCGCGCCCGAGCTGCCGAAGCACCCCTGACGGCGGCTCCACCGAAACGGCGAGCGCGCGCGTCGCGGGTTGCGTTCACGGGCGCGCGAGGCGAGCCTCCCGCGCATGGGTGAGCTCGACGGCAAGGTCTGCATCGTCACGGGCGCGAACACGGGCATCGGCCGCGCGGCGGCGCACGAGCTCGCGCGGCGCGGCGCGCACGTATTCGTCGGCTCGCGCAGCAAGGAGAAGGGCGACGAGGCCGTCGACGCGATCCGCAACGACACGGGCAGCGCGAAGGTCGAGCACCTCGCGCTCGACCTCGGCTCGTTCGACGCCGTGCGCGCCGCGGCGAAGACGTTCCTCGCGCGCGACCTGCCGCTGCCGATCTTGATCAACAACGCGGGCGTCGCCGGCCAGCGCGGCGAGACGAAGGACGGCTTCGAACTCCACTTCGGCACGAACCACCTCGGGCACTTCCTCTTCACGGCGCTGCTGATCGAGCGCATCCGAAAGAGCGGGCCGGCGCGCATCGTGCACGTCTCGAGCAAGAGCCACTACGACGCGAAGGGCATCGACTTCGACGTCGTGCGCGGCGCGACGCGCACGTTCGCCGGCCTCCGCGAGTACGCGGTGTCGAAGCTCGCGAACGTGCTCTTCTCGGCCGAGCTCGGCCGCCGCCTCCCGAAGGCCGAGGTCACGAGCTACGCGCTGCACCCCGGCGTCGTCGCCTCGGACGCGTGGCGGCGCATCCCTTGGCCGATCCGCCCGCTCGTCACGGCCGGCATGATCACGAACGAGGAGGGCGCGAAGACGACGCTCCACTGCGCCACGTCGGCCGAGGCGGCGAGCGAGACCGGCCTCTACTACGACAAGTCCAAGCCGAAGGAGCCGAGCTCGTACGCGAAGGACGCCGCGCTCGCGAAGGAGCTCTGGGACAAGAGCGAGGAGTACGTCGGGATGAAGTTCCCGGCTTAGTCCCGCGTCGCCCGCTCAGAACCGGAGCGTGAAGGCCCCGCCACCGTAGCCGGGCGCGACGGACGGCGCGAAGCTCATCTCGAGCTCGCGCGGAGCGTTCGGCACGAGCGGCTTCTTCTTCGAGCGGTCGTCGCTCTTCGCCGGCTCGCCGACGGTCGGCTGGTCGAACGCATAGAGGAGCAGGCCGCCCGCGCCGAGCGCGACCGCGGCGCCGAAGCCGATGGCCGCGATGCGCTTTTCGTCGTCGCGCTGGGTGAGGTCGTCGTTGTAGTCGGCCAGGCCCTGCGGCGAGAGCGTGCCCGCCGTGCGTTGGCTGTCGAGCGTCTGGGCGCTCGACTGCGACTTGAGGGCGAGCGCGAAGAACACGCCGCCCGCGATCGCGGCGGCCGCGCCGGCGCCGAGCGTCACGTACGCGACGACCCGCTGCGCCGTGCCGTGCAGCTCGACGGCGAGGTGCTTGTCTTCGCCGTGCGCGAACTCGATCTCTTCGCTGTAGGCCTTGTAGCCGTTCCTCGTGACGGTCACGAGGTGGGTCCCCTGCTCGATGTCGAGCGGGCGCAGGAGCGGCGTCGTGCCGGCGGGGCGCCCGTCGATCGCGACCGTCGCGCCGCCCGGCGCGGCCACCGTGAGGTGCGCGGGCAGCTCCTTCAGGTCGAAGAGCACGGACTCGTAGTCGCCGTCGCGCACGTTGACCTCGCGCTCCTGCGGCAAGTACCCGGGCGCGGACGCCTTTACGAGGTGCTTGCCGGGCTTCACCGTCCAGTGGAGCGTGTCGTCGCCCGACGCGGCGCCGTCGACCGTCGCGACGACGCCCGGCGCCGACGATTGCACGAGGATGCGCGTCTCGACCTTCGCCGGCGCGGCGGCCACCTGCGACATGTCGATGCGCGACGCGAACGGCTCGAGCTCGGCGATGGAGGCGACCGCCTCGCCTCGCCGCGAGCCGGTGGGGTTCTTCTCGACGTACTCGCGGTACGCCTTCAGCGCGGCGGCGAGGTCGGCCGGAGACTTCGCGAAGAAGAACTGCTTCTTGTGGGCCTGCGCGATCGAGAACAAGACGCCCGGCCGGGGCGAGAGCCGATACGCGGCCTCGAACGCCTGCGCGGCCTCGACGTAGTGGGCCTTGTCGTACATCGCGGCGCCGCCCTCGAAGAGGAGCCGCGCTTGGTCGCCGCTCTGCGCGACGGCGACGCTCGACGCGGCCAGCACGGCGGCGCCGAGCGCGAAGGACACGACCCGATGTCGGAGAGAGCCGATCGAATGCTGGTTCACGCGGGCACCGCGAGCATAGAGCACGCGGGCGCGGCTCAGTAGTCGAGTTCCTTGTTGAGCTTCTTCGCGCCAGGCGCGTGGCCCTTGAGCTTGACGAGCTCGATCTTGAGCGGGCCCACGTCGGTCGGACCGACGGTGAGCTCGAGCGGTTGATAGCCCGGAGCCTTGAACGTGAGCAGGCGCGGCCCCTCCGACGGCGCAGCCGACAGCGACAGCGGGCCGGGGCCTTCGCCGATCTTCTTCGCGCCCTCGAACACGTCGACGTGGGCGACGTTGGCCTCGATCGCGAGCGTGCGCTCCGTGGGGGCTGCGGGCGCGGCGCTCGCGCTCGGCGAGGCGCTGGCCGGCGCGACGACCGGCTCGGCGGGCTTGGACGTCGCCGCCGTCGTCGGCTCGGCCTTCGCGGTCGGCGCGGGGGCGGCCGTCGTCGAGGTGGTCGCCGCGCCAGCCTCCGCGCCGCGCGAGCGCATCATCGACACGCCCGCGCCGACGCCGAGCGCGCACGCGACGGCGACGAGCGCGAACATCGCGACGCGCCCGCCGTTGCTCTTGCGCGGCTCGGCGGTCGCCCCGGCGAGCGTCTTGTTCGTGCCCGTGTCGACGACGGTGCGCGCGGCCGAGATCTCGGAGATCTCGCCGGGCGTGAGCTTCGACGGGAGCGCCAGCGGGGGGCCGCTCGGCGCGGTGGTCGACGACACGCCGACGGCCGACGGCACGGCCACGCCCGCGCCGCGCGCGGCGGCCGCGAGCGCGTCGACCGCGGCGCCGAGCGACGCGGGGCGCTTGCTCGGCTCCTTCTCGAGCATCGCGAGCACGGGCGCGTCGAGCTCGGGCGGGAGCGACGGCGCGACGCTCGACATCGGCGGCGCGGGCGCGGACGTCTGCTTGAAGAGGATCTCCATGACGTCCTCGCCGTCGAACGGGAACGCGCCGGTGAGCGTCTGGTGGACGAGCACGCCGAACGAGTAGATGTCGGTTCGATGGTCGACGTTGCGACCGCGGCACTGCTCGGGCGACATGTAGTGGGGCGTGCCGATCGGGCTGCCCGTGCGCGTCTTGTGGCCGGCCGCCGCGTCGCCGAGGAGCTTCGCGATGCCGAAGTCGAGGAGCTTCGGGAACGTGGTGCCGTCGGCGTCGATGACCAGGAACACGTTCTCGGGCTTCAGGTCGCGGTGCGCGATGCCCGCGCCGTGCGCCGCGTCGATCGCCTTCGCGATGCCGCGGAAGAGCGGGAGCGCGTCCTCGATCGAGAGCCTGCCGCGCTGCTGGAGGTACCTGTCGAGCGGCATGCCCTCGAGCAGATCCATCACGTAGTACTGCCGCCCGTCGGCCAGCGCGCCGAACGAGAAGATGTCGATGATGTGGCGGTTCTTGATCTGGTTGACCGCGCGCGCCTCGGCGACGAAGCGCGACACCATCTGTGGGTTCGACGAGTATTGGCGGTTCAGCACCTTGATCGCCGCCGCCTTGCCGATGAGCGGGTGCACGCCGCGGTAGACGCTGCCGAAGCCGCCCTCGCCGATCTTCTCCTCGACGACGTACTCGCCGATCTGCTGACCGGCCGCGAGGTCGAGCTCGGCGAGCTGCGAGGCCATCTCGTCGGACAAGAGGTGCTCTCCGTCGTCGGGGCAGACGGAGGTCCCGGTCGAGAACGTCTTGCGGCAGCGCGGGCAGATCAAGCGAACCTCTGCGCTCCAGCGTACACCGGGTTGGGGCCGCCGCTCGACCCCGCGTGTGAAGTTGTGTGACGCAGCAATCCGACCGCGTCGGCGCGCGCCCTACTGATCGGGCGACATGCACACGAGCCACTGCAGGAACGTCGCGCGGTCGGTCGCCGAGAGCGGCGCCTGCCCCTCCGACGCGTTCGGCATCAAGCAGTCGTAGACCTGCGTGAGGATCTCCTGTCGCTGCGCGAACACCTCGGCGTAGGTCTCGAGCAAGCGATCGTCCTCCTCGCCGCCTTGCGCGTGGCACGGATCGCAGCGCTGCGTGATGATGGGCGCGACGTCGGCGTAGACGGGGTGCGTCGCCGGGCACGACGTCGGCAGGTCGTCGGGGCAGCTTGATCCCCCTCCAGCGCCCCCGCCGCCGCCGTCGCTCCCGCACGCGGATGTGAACGCGATCGAGGCGAGCGCGGCGACGGCGACCGCCGCCGCGAGGCGCGCCGTCGAGGCGAGGGGAGAGCGCGAGGTCGTCGTCTTCATGTCATGGCCTCCGGAGCGGGCAGCCGAGCGCGCGGTGCTCCGCGGCGCCGTCGTCGTCGCCGCGATGATGGTCCGCGACCGCTGAGCCACCGTGAACCACGCCGCGGATCGCGTCGTCGAGCCAGGGCTCGGCGTCGGCCGTGACGTGGGTCCAGTCCGAGTCGATGCCGCCGCGGTAGCGCGCGCGGCCGGACGCGTCGAACACGACGGAGTACGTCGCGACGTCCGCGCCGAGCGCGTCGGCCAGGTCGCCGCGCGCGTCGGTCAAGATGGGGAACGCGTAGCCGCGCGCGCGCGCCTCGGCGGCGTCCCGCGCGGGCGACGCCCCCTCGTCCGCGTCGACGGCGACGAACGCGACGCCCTCGCGCGACCACGCGTCGGAGAGCGCGCGGAGCCGAGCGTCGTGCGCCGCCTGGCAAGGGCACGTCGGCGAGAAGAATGTGACGACGAGCGCCCGCGACCCCTTCGCCATGGCCGCGAGGTCGTGCGCGCGACCGTCGCTCCCGTGAAGCGAGGTCGACGGCGCGCGCGTGAACGACGCCGGCGCGCACGCAGCCAGCGCCACGAGCGCCGCGAACGAGAGGCGACGCGCGCTCACGACGACGTCCACGAGCGGACGAGCACGAACGACGCGCCCATGCCCACAGGATCGTTTTGACCGAGGCCGCGGATCGGCAGATCCCAAAAGAAGACGCCCTGCATGCGCCACCGGTCCGAGATCGCGTAGCCGCCCGTCGCCGCCAGCCGCGTGTGCGAACGCCCGCCGTCGGGCACCTTCGCGCCGTCGAGCGTCGCGGCGGTCTCCGCGTCGTAGACGAGCGCGAGGCCCATGACCACGCCCTCGGGCGCCGTGTACGCGACGGCGCCCG
>DASYCF010001122.1:0-2965 GCA_036500365.1 Byssovorax sp. | reverse complement strand
GCCCCCGAGCCCGCCCCCGCGCCCGAGCCCGCCCCCGAGTCCGAGCCCGCGCCCGAGCCCGAGCCCGAGCCCGCTCCCGCGCCCGAATCTGAGCCCGCGCCAGCGCCTGATTCCGCGCCTGCGGCCGAGCTCGAGCCGACTCGAGATCGACCGCAGCCGCCTTCAGCCCTTCGTCGCCGCGTTCGCTTCCTCGCGCGAGATGCGCGCGTTCTGGTCGCGGTCGCACGCCTTCATCAACAGGTCGACCGTCAGCTTCGACGCCGGCTCGCTCGTCACCCGCGCGACGGCGGCGGCGATCTCGTCCGGATCGAGCGCGCCGTCGTGGTTCGTGTCGATGAGCTCGAAGGGCCCGAGCTTGCGCAGGAGCGCGCGCGAGAACGCGTCGAGCAGCACGAGCTTCACCTCGCGGCCGCTGCCGACGCGCGGGATGTCGGCGGGCTGCGCCTTCGCGAACGCGACGAGCGGCCCGACGTGATCCATGCCCTCGAACAGGTTGCGCACGAGCGCGACGCGGTAGCCGCGCGCAGGATCGAGCGGCGCGCCCGCGACGTGCGTCAGCGCGTGGCCGTGCTCGTCGTCGACGATCATCGCGTCGTCGACCTGCAAGAAGCCGCCGGACTCGAGCGGCGCCTTCGCGCGCGACGTCGCGACGGCGTCGGCGAGCACGTGGCCGGGCAGCTCGGCGACGACGGCCTCGTTCTCGAACGGCACCTCCGCCCGCAGATCGCCGTAGGTGAAGCGCTTCGTGTACGCGCGGCTTCCCCGCAGGCCGCCGCCGTTCACGATCGCCGCGTCCGCGCCGAGCGCGTCCCGCAAGAGCGACGCGACGAGCGTGCCGAGCGACGTCTGCCGGGCGCGTGAGCCCACGGACGAGAGCTCCGTGGTCGACGGCACCGTCATCAGCGTCGCGGCCTCGAGCGCGGCGACGGCGGCCATGTGCTTGTCGACGCGCGCGCGGAGGGCTGCGTTCTCGGCGCGCGGCGCGACGTCGAGCATGCGCACGTCGACGGCGGGGAAATCTCGCGTGCCGGCTGGCGGCGCGACCGCGGGCCAGACGAGATCGACGAGCACGGCGTGCACGGCGTCGGCGCCCGCCTTCTCGATCCACGCCGAGCCGACTCGCTCGATCTCGACCACGTGCTCGTGCCCGCCGACGATGACGGGGAAGGGCGGCGCCTCGGAGCCCGCGAGCGCGCGATCCTGATCGATCGGCTGGTGCGTCAGCGGGACGACCAGCGCGCACCGCTCCTCGTCGTAGAGGTGGTTCGCGGCGCAGACGGCGACGTCGTTCGGCGGGAGCAGCTTCGCTCCGCCGAACGGTGGAGCGCGGTACGCGGCCGCGTCGTCCATCACCACGCCGACGAGCCCGACGCGCACGCGCCGTCCGCCCTCGGGACGGCCGATCTCGAGCACGGCGGCCGTGACGAGCCTCGGGTCGAAGTCGAGCACGTTGGTCGAGAGCCACACGCCCTTGAACTCGCCGATGCGCGCGTGGAGCTCCGTCGCGGAGATGTCGTCTTCGTGGTTGCCGAAGCACACGTAGTCGATCGGCACGCCGTTCATGCAGTCGATCATCCCGCGCCCGCCGTCGAGGCTCGAGAGGAGGCTCGGCGACACGAAGTCGCCCGCGAGCGTCGTCACGAACGCGGCGCCCGGATCCTCCGCGCGGAGCTCCGCCGCGAGCGTCGCGAGGCGCGGCAGGTTCTCGAGCGTGTACACGTCGTTCACGCAGAGCATGCGGAGCCGCGGCCCGCGCTTCGGCGCCTCCACCGAAGGATCCTGGGACGTCATCGCGCCGTGCCATAGCCCACCCCCGCGAGCGCCGCGACGTCGCGGTGCGCGCGCCAGACGACGACGCGCCCGGCTCCTCTCGCTCTTGGTTACGGCGGGGCGTCCTTGGCGTGGCCGAGCCACTGGTGGCCGAGGCGCACGTCCATCGAAGGGTGCTTGGCGGCGAACCGCTCGAGGCGCTCGAGGCTCTCGACGCCGCGCCTCGGATCCTCGGTGAAGCCTCCAGGCTCGACGCCGTGGACCCATCCCCAGGCGGTGTGGCACGCGTCGCCGGTGAGGAGGACGGGGCCGTCCTTCGTGCGCGCGACGAACGCGAGGCTCCCCGGCGTGTGACCAGGCACCCAGAGCGCCCACAGCGAGCCGTCGCCGAACACGTCGAGCACGCCTTCGAACTCGCCGCCGGGGTCGCGCTCGAAGCGCAGCTCTTGCAGCGGGCCCTTGCCGTCGAGCGCGTCGTTCACGATGCCGCTCGTGAAGAGGTGCAAGAAGTCCTTCGCGCTCGCCTCGCCGGGGCCCGTGTAGATCGGCACGTTCGCCGGGATGTCGCGCATGCCGGAGACGTGGTCGATGTGCAGGTGCGTCATGAAGACGCCGCGCACGGGCTCGTTCTGCTTCGCGATCCAGCTCGCGGTGTCCGTGTACACGCGCATGTCGCCGATGTTCGCGTAGCTCGCGACGAGGCCGCGCACGGCGGCGTGGCCCGGGTCGTCGCGGAGCGCGCGCTCGGCGCCCGTGTCGACGAGCCAGAGGCCGCGCGTCGGGTGACGGATCGCGTGGAACATGACGAACACGGGCACCTCCCCGTCGGTCAGGCCGGCGGCCTTCGCCTTCGGGTTGTCGAGGTTCAGGAGGCCGCTCCGCGGCACGTGCCACGCCGCGCCGACCACGGTCTCGACCGTGAGCGGACCCGGCTGGTCGACGACCGCGTCGAGCGAGGCGGACGGGCGCGGCGCGCCGAGCGCGGCGGCGACGGCGGGATGACCCGACGCGGCGCACCCCGCGAGGGCAGGCGCGAGCGCGAGCGAGGCAGCGACGGAGAGCGAGCGGCAAAGGTTCATGTCTCTGATCTAGGATATCTACACGTGTATGCGTATTGGTTGAATCGGCATGGTACCATACGCCAATGCATATGCCGTGGGCCGACGTCGAGCTCGCCCTCGCCGTGGCGGAGTCG
>DASYCF010001121.1:0-5703 GCA_036500365.1 Byssovorax sp. | reverse complement strand
CGAGCCCGCAGTGGCTCGCGTTCCGGTACATCCCCTCGTGCGACATCGACATCGCCGAGGTCCAGCTGCACATCGGCGCCGCGCAAGGCATCGCGATCCTCGCCGACAACGGCGGTCACCCGGGCATCGTGCGCGGACAGGGCGCGCCGACGGACGCTGGCGGCGGCTGGGCGTCCATCTCGCTGTCGCCGCCGGTGCAAGCGCACGCGGGCGCGATCTTCTGGCTGGCAGGCCTCGGTGCGACGTGCTCGACGGCGCCGGGGACCGCCGAGCCGTCGTGGACCTCGGCCGCGGTCACGGGCCCCTGGCAGAGCGGGGCCCAGGGCTCGTTCACGGCGCGCATCGCCGCCGCCTGTCCGTAGCGTCAGCGCGGGCGCATCGCGGCGCGCACGCGCGCCGTGACCTCCTCGCGCGTGAACGGCTTCTTCAGCGTCGTCGCGGGCGCGATCGCGGGCGGCTCGCCGTCGCGCGACGCCTCGGCGTAGCCGGTCATGAAGAGCACCGGCGTGCCGGGTCGATCGGCGAGCACAGCGCGCGCGACCTCGGTCCCCTTCATGCGCGGCATCACGACGTCCGTGAGGAGCAGATCGATCGGCCCTTCGATGTCGCGCGCGATCGCGAGCGCCTCGGCGCCCGACGCGGCGGCGCGCACCGCGTAGCCGGCGCCCTCGAGGATCTCGGTGATGACGGCGCGGAGCTCGGGCTGATCTTCCACGAGCAGCACGACGCCCGATCCGGGCACGCTCTTCGCGGCGCCGATCGACTCGGCGCCGCCCGTGTCGTCGACGCGCGGCAGGTGGATCGTGAAGCGCGAGCCCGCGCCCGCCTCGCTCGTGACGCCGATGGTGCCGCCGCTCTGCTTGACGATGCCGTACACGGTCGAGAGGCCGAGGCCGGTGCCCGACGCGTCGCCCTTCGTCGTGAAGAACGGATCGAAGATCTGCGCGATCGTCTCGTCCGACATGCCGACGCCGGTGTCGCTCACCGTCAGCGCGACGTACGCGCCCGGCGCGAGGTCGTCGGCGCCTCCCGCGCCGGGGGCGACGTCGACGCGGCGCGTGTCGATCGACAGCCTGCCGCCGTTCGGCATCGCGTCGCGCGCGTTCACGACGAGGTTCATCAGCACCTGCTCGAGCTGGCTCTTGTCGGCGCGCACGAAGCCGGCGTCCTCGCCGATGGTCGTCGTGACCTCGATGTCCTCGCCGACGAGCGGCTTCACCATGCGGCCGAACTGCGTGACGACGAAGTTCAGGTCGAGGAGCTCGGGCCGGAGGAGCTGGCCGCGGCTGAACGCGAGGAGCTGCTGCGTGAGCGCGGCCGCCTGCATGCCGGCGCCGAGGATCACCTCGACGTCGGCGCGCGCCGCGTCGTCGCCGACGCGCTTCTCGAGCAGGCCGGCGCGGCCGATGACGACGCCCATGAGGTTGTTGAAGTCGTGCGCGATGCCGCCGGCGAGGCGGCCGATCGCCTCGAGCTTGTGCGTCTGGCGGAGCTTCTTCTCGACGCGCTCGCGCTCGGCCATCTCGGCGCGGAGGCGCTCGTTGGCGGCGGAGAGCTCGGTCGTGCGCGCGGCGACGCGGCGCTCGAGGTCGGCCTGCACGCGGCGGAGCTCGTCCTCGACGCGCTTGCGCGCGAAGAAGTCCGGCACGTGCGTGCTCGCGCTCGCGCGGACCGGCGGCGGCGCCGCGGCGAGGTAGCGCTCGAGGTGCCGCTCGATCGCCGCGGGGTGCGCCATGATGAAGCGACACGCGGCGTCGCCCTTCGCGCGGCACATGACCTCGGTCGCGACGAGCGTGGTGCCGAAGCTCTCCTCGCACCAGCCGGACGAGTAGCCCGCGTTCATGATGCAAGCGGACGCCGCGCGCCGCTTGCCGCTCCGGATCCACGCGTCCGACTCGAACGAGTACGGGTGGTCGTAGAGCATGTAGAAGCCCTCGCCGCGCTCGGGCCGCGAGTCGGGGGAGATGTCGACGAACGCCCAGCCGGCGTGCGCGAAGTGGATCGGCCCGGCCGAGAGGCGCGCCATCGGATCGTCGAGGCCGACGCGCGTGTGGAAGTTTCGCGCGTCGGACTTTCCGACCGCGTGCGCGAGGTCGAAGAGGATGTTCTGCGTGAACTCCTCCGCCTCGGCCTCGCGCCCTGGTCCGTAGAGGTCGACGACGAGCGCGAAGAACTCGACCGAGAGCGCCGCCGCGCGCACGAGCACGTAGCGCTCGCCGGAGATCTCGATCGTGCCGCGCTCGGGGTCGTCCGTTCGATCGCTGAAGTACTCGGCGACGATCCGCTCGGCGCGCTCGAAGAGCGGCGCCATCTCGGGCGGCACGCGGACCGTCTTCGCCGTCATCGTCGTCGACCCTTAGCGCCGTTCACGACGCGGCAGAACCGGCGACGCGAGGCCCGCGAGACTGCTCTAGATCTCGAGGTGGAGGCGCGCGGCGAACACGTTCACGGGGCCGCGCGCGGCGTCGTAGCCGGGGTCGACGACGAGCTGGTAGTCGACGCCGAAGCTCACGCCCCGGTAGAGCCGCGCGTCGTAGTACGCCTCGACGATGCACTCGCGCGCGTAGTCGAGCGCGCCGTCGCCGAGCAGGAAGCCGAGGCCGCCGAGCGCGAGGTAGCGGCGGTGATCCTCGGAGAGGCCGTTCGTGACGAGCGCGAGGCCGATCTTGTCGTCGCCGCGACGCCAGCGCGCGCCGCGGAGATCGGCGCCGACCGCGAGCGTGTCGTTGACCTCGGTGAACGCGAACGACTCGAGGTGTCCTTCGTCGTAGCCGGCGCGCAGGAACACGCGGAGGTCCGACGTGAGCTCCTGATCGTGATCGACGCCGCGAGGTACAGCGTGATGACGTACGACGTCACCGCCTCGGCGCGATCGGGGAGGCTCTCGACGCCGCTGAAGTCGGCGCGAAAGCCCGGGTGCCCTTGCAGGATCGCGTTCGCCTGCCCGCCGACGAAGAAGCGCCAATCGGCCGGGTGATCGACGAGCGTCGCGTCGTCGGCGCGCGCCTCGGTCGGCCGCGCGATCACCGCGGCGAGCGCGCACGCGACGGCGGCTCGCGAAAGGCCCCAAGCCACGCGCGCTCGTCGCAGAGGCGCGCGCTCGGGTCAATGACCGAGCGCCGCGCGCGGGCCCTTCAATTGGGCTCGTACAGCGTGACGCCGCGGTGCACGACCGAGTTCTGAAAGTCGGGCGGATGCCACTCGACGCGCGCGAGCACCATCAGACTGCCAAAATCTTTCAGCGCCGTGGAGAACATCGGGTAGTCGGCCGGGTCGTCGAGGATCATCACAGCCCACGTCGTCATGTCGGGCGTGACCTCGGAGTCCATCATCGGCTTGTAGCCCGCAGGCGTCGGCGGGTTGTCGACGACGTCCGGCGTGAGCGCGCAGCACTGCACCTCGGCCGGACCGGGGCAGAGGCCCGCCGTCGATTCGTAGCCCGGCATCTGTTCGCACGTCGACGTGTCGAGGCACGTACCCGGGTTTCCGTCGACCGAGCACGGATCGCCGACGCCGACCTCCCCGCCGCCTTCGCCCCCGCCGCCGTCGTCCGCGCCGCCTGCGCCGCCGTCCGCCTGCGCGCCCCCCGCACCGGTCGCGTCACCGCCCGCGCCCGTCGTCGTGGTCGCCGACGTGTGTCCGCTCGAGCTCGGGTTCGACGTGGCCGAGGACGAGCTCGTCGACGACGCGCCCTCGCTCGGATCTTCGGTCGTGTCGGAGTCGCTGGAGCACGCCGCGAGCGCCGCGGCACCGAGGATCAAGCAAGCGGCGAGGCGTCGCGTCACGGCGGCATCCTATTACGCGCCTCCGCTGATTCCGTGGGCGCGGTGGGCGCAGACGGTGGTCGAAGTCCCTCAACCCCCTAACCCCCTTCTCCCGAGGGGAGAAGGGGGGACACCGTCTCGCGAGGCTGGGCGATTCTTCGCGCGAGCGATGCAAGTCTGATCGACGTGTTCCCCCCTTCTCCCCTCGGGAGAAGGGGGGCTAGGGGGGTTGAGGGAATCAACGCCTCAGCGGTCGCCGTCGCCGTCGACGTGTCCTCCGCCTGAAATTTGCTGCTGCTGCGGCTCTGGCGGGACGGCGCAGCCGCAGGGGGACTCGGCGGGCGGGGGCGGCTTCGTCGCGCAGCCGCACGCGAGCGTCGCGAACGCGACGACGAACAGGCGAGCGAGGCCGGCGCGCATTCGAATACGAGACACCCGCGGGGCAGCGCCCGTCAAGCCCGCGGCGATTCCGCGCTCGGTCGAGCAAATTCGTGCGCTACCATCGCGCGCTCGGAGGCGCTCATGTCGAAGGACTCGCTCACCGTCGCAGCAGTGATCTCGGCCACGCCGCGCGAGCTCTACGCCGCGTGGCTCGACTCGGCGCTGCACACGCAGATGACGGGCGGCGCCGCGCGCATCGAGCCGCACGTCGGCGGCAAGCACACCGCGTGGGACGGCTACATCGAGGGCCGCACGGTCGAGCTCGAGCCCGACGCGCGCATCGTGCAGACGTGGCGCTCGAGCGCGTTCCCGGCCGACGCCGAGGACTCGCAGCTCGAGATCACGTTCGAGCCGCACGGCGAGGGCGCGCGCGTCGTCATCGTGCACACGAACATCCCCGCGGGTCAGGGCGACTCGTACGACCGCGGCTGGCAGGACCACTACTTCGAGCCGATGATCCGGTTCTTCCGCGGCCGCGAGCCGGGCGAGCCCGAGTGGGCGCCCGACTCCACGCCCGAGACCATCCGCGCGCCCATCCCCGCCGACGAGGCCGTCACGCTGCGCGCGCCCGCGAAGCCCGCGAAGAAGGCCGCCAAGAAGAGCGCGCCCGCCAAGAAGCTGAAGGCCGCGGCGAAGGCGACGAGCAAGAAGGCCGCGAAGCCGGTGGCGAAGGCGAAGAAGGCCGCGAAGAAGCCCGCCAAGAAGGCCGCGAAGAAGGCCACGAAGTCGACGGCGAAGAAGCCTGCCAAGAAGAGCGCGGAGAAGGTGGCCAGGAAGCCTGCGAGCGCGAAGAAGCCGGCGAAGGCGAGCGCGAAGGCCGCCAAGAAGCCGGCGAAGGCTGGAAAGCGCGGCGCGTCCGCGAAGCGCAAGAAGCCTCGCGCCTGACACGCCGATCAGAGCGGCGGCGCGTCGCGCGGGTCCGACGCGGATTCACAGGCTCGAAACGGGTGCAGCGCGCGGGGAATATCAGCGCGGCACCTGTCTTGCTCGAGTGAGCTCGTGATCGCGCCGCGTCGTGTCCCGCTGGTCGGGGTCGCGGTGCTGCGCGGAGGCGGTGCTTGACCTTCGCTTGAACTAAGGGTTCGTGCCCCGGCGACGGCGCGGAGAGCGGACGACAGCGCCAAGGGACGCGCGTCGTCGCCGTGGGCGCACCCGCTCGGCTTGATGTATGAACGCCGCATGGGCGCCGGCGAGGACGCAGAGCGCGACGCGGCGCGGCTCGTGGCGGCGGGCGCCGTCGGCGCGAGCGTCGCGCACGAGCTCCGGAACGCGCTCGCCGTCGCCGAGTCGGCGCTCTTCCTCGCGCAGCGTGACCTCGACGATCGCGCGCGCCTCGTGCGGCACCTCGAGCAGGTCGGCCACGAGATCCGGCGCGCGCACGCCGTCGTCGGCAGCGTGCTCGGCCTCGCGCGCGGCGAGCCCGTGCGGTGCGAGCCGGTGCACGTCGGGAGTTTGGTCGAGGCGGCGCGCCACGCGCTCGTGTTGCCGACGCACGTCA
>DASYCF010001120.1:0-6130 GCA_036500365.1 Byssovorax sp. | reverse complement strand
GGGTCGAGCTTCGCGCAGGCCGACCTCACCGCGTCGAGCTTCGCGCGCGCCGCGTGCCGCGACGTGAACTTCGCCGGCGCAGCGCTCGCTGAGGGCCGCTTCCAGCGCGGAGATTTCGCGCACGCGACGTTCACCAAGGCGAACCTGTGCGAGGCAGACTTCGAGCGCGCGGATCTCACGATGGCAGATCTGCGCGGGGCGAACCTGCACGGCGCCGAGACGTGGAAGGCGAAGCTCGCCGGCGCGAACCTCGACGGGTCTCTCCTGACGCGCTCCTCGCTCAAGGGCCCGCGGGCGTGATCCGACGTCCGGGAGCGGTCACGGGCGAAGGCCGAAGCGAAGCCACGGCTGAGTGATATCCTGGGTGGGAAGTCGCGACGTGCTGAACGAAGGGCAAATTCTCGAGGGGAAGTACCGCCTCGGCCGACTGCTTGGTCGCGGCGGCATGGGCTCCGTGTTCCTCGGCGAGCACACGCGCATCAAGCGCGCGGTCGCCATCAAGATCCTGCACGAGGAGAAGGCCGACTCCGAGAACACGCAGCGCTTCGAGCGCGAGGCCGAGGCCGCGGGCCGCATCGGCTCCGATCACATCGTCGAGGTGCTCGACTTCGGCTCCACGCCCGACGGCGATCGCTTCATGGTGATGGAGTACCTCGACGGCGAGACGCTCAAGCAGCGCCTGAAGCGCGTCGGACGGCTCGAGCCCGTCGAGCTCGCCGCCATCGCGACGCAGGTGGCCGAGGGCCTCGGCGCAGCGCACGCCGCGGGGATCGTCCACCGCGACCTCAAGCCCGACAACCTGTTCATCGTGAAGTCGAAGGCCGGCCGCACCGACTTCATGAAGATCGTCGACTTCGGCATCTCGAAGTTCAACTCCCTCACGGGCGAGGCCGGCGGGATGACGAAGACCGGCGCCGTGATGGGCACGCCCTATTACATGTCGCCCGAGCAGGCGCGCGCGACGAACGAGGTCGACGAGCGCAGCGACGTCTACTCGCTCGGCGTCGTTCTGTACGAGGCGGTGACGGGCGCGGTGCCGTTCAACGGCAACACGCTCACCGAGCTCATGTTCAAGATCGTCTTCGAGGAGCCGCCGCACCCGCTCGCGGTCGTGCCGGCGCTCGACCAGGAGTTCGCGGGGCTCGTGCTCAAGGCGATGTCCCGCGACCCCGCGCGACGGTTCCAGAGCGCGGCGGAGCTCAAGGCCGCGCTCGCGAGCTGGTCGGAGCGACACCCGAACGGCGCCGCGCGCGGCGGCGTTGGACAACAGCAGCCACAGCTCGGGGGGACGGCCATCCTCGACGCGCCGCAGGGGATCGGCAACGCGTTCGCGAGGTCGTCGCCCGCGGTGCCGGTGCCGCCGTCGATGCGCCGCCCGTCGGCGCCCACGCAGCCCATGCCGCAGGGCGGCCTCGCGGCGCCGTCGCAGGTCGGCGGGCTCCCGTTCCAGCAGAGCTCGAGCAGCCTGTCCGCGATGCAAAGCAGCCCGAACCTGGCCGTCCCCGGCTTCTCGACGAATGGTGCGGTGCTCGGGTACGCGCCGACCGCCGAAGCGCGGCCCCCGAGCGCGTCGATGATGGGCGGCGGTGGGACGTTCGACGCGATGGTCGCGACCGCGCCGCCGAAGCGCGGCAAGGCCGGCGTCGTCGTCGCGCTGAGCGCGCTGGTCCTCGTCGTCGGCGCGGCCGCGGTGTGGTTCGCGGCGACGCGCGGCGCGTCGCGGTCGAGCGCGTCCCCTGCACCATCGACGCCCGCCGAGGCGACCGCCGCTCCTGCGCGCGCGACCGCTGCCCCCGCCGCGAGCGCGACCGCCGCGGCGCCTGCGCCGGCTCCGGCTGCGACGAGCGCGACGCCCGAGCCGGGGCCCGCCCCCGAGCCGCGCGCGTCGAGCGTCGCCGCGGAGCCTCCGCGCGCGAACGGCCACCCCGGCGCGTCGACTCGTGGCGGCCAGCGTGGTTACGGCGCGCTCGTCGCCGAGCCACCGAAGCCCGCGGACGCGCCCGTCGCAGCGCCACCGCGCCCGAACCCGGCGGGGACCGGCACGGTGAAAGACTTCGGCTACTGACCGAGGCTGCGGGGGCGCGTCACTCGACGCAGGTCTGCGTCATCAGGTTCATCACGCGGCACGCCGTGCCGTCTTTGCCGCGCGTCGCGCTCGTCGTGAGCATGTCGCCGCCGAGGCCGCCGGTGCCGAAGCTCATGACCGTGACCGATGAGCTCGCGAGCATGGGGAGGCCGCCACTCTGCACCGCGACGCCGAGCGAGCTCCCGCCTGCGCCGCCGCCGCCGGGCCCGCCTGCGCCGCCCTTGCCGCCGTCTCCGCCTGGGCAGCCGGCCCCGGTGATTTCAGCGGTGCCGCCGTTCACGCCGAACCCGCCCGCGCTGCCCGCACCGCCGGTCGCGCCGGCTTCCGCCGTGACGGTGGTGTGATCGAGCGTCAGGTGGGAGCGCACGGACGCGACCCCGATGCTGCTGCCACCGGAGATGCCGGCACGCCCCGGATCCCCGCCGCAGCCGCCGGCGCCGCCCCCGCCGCCAGCAGCGAACCCCGAGCAGAGGCTCGTCGCGCCGCCTCCGCCCCCGCCGAACCCTGGCATGCCTGCCGTGCCCGCGGTCGCCGCGGGCGATTGATAGCCACCCGACGCGAGCGTGCCGAGCGAGGGCGCGCCTGCGCCGGCCGGTCCGGTGGAGCTCGGCGCGCCCGCACCTCCAACGGTGCACATCGTCGGGTCGACGCTGGCCAAGCCGGACAGGCCGCCCATCCCGTTCGGCCCGCCGGGCGCGCCGTTCATGAGGCCCGATGCTTTTGCATCGCCGCCGTTTCCTCCGTCGGGCGTAAGGCCGCCCGCACATGAGTTCGTGCCTCCGGCTCCTCCGGTCTGGTCCGAGGGCGGACAATTCCCGTCAAAGTGGCCGTTCATCGTGCCGTTGTTCATCGCGTTCGCCCCCGGAGGCGGGGTCGAGCCTGCGTGGGGGCGGCCGGACGTGACGGCGCAGCGCTCGATCGTCGCGGTCACGTCGGTCGCGAACACGGCGATCGACGAGCCGCCGTCCTGCTGCGCGTCGCCGCCTGCGATGGCCAGATCGGCGAGGACCGTGACGCCCGCGCCGCCGTCGAGCGTGACGGCGGGCGTGTCGGCGTTGCCGATGATCTGCGTCGGCGTGCTCGCGTCGTACGACCAGTCGGTCGCGCAGCGCAGGCCGCCGTACAGCGCCGTCCCCGCGGGCACGTGGACCGAGGACGCGAAGAGCTCGCCGCACGCGTACACGAGGGTGCCTCCCGCGAGCGAGAACGCCGTCGCGAGCGTCTTCACGGGGTGCGCCTTCGAGCCGTCGCCGGTGTCGTCGCCGAGCGAGCTCGAGACGTAGACGCCCTGACACGAAGGGTCGATCGCGCCGACGCCGGGATCGCAGTTGGGTCCGCCGCCGCCCGCGCCGCCGCCGCCGCTCGCGCTGGCCGTGCTCGCGCTGCCGCCCGTGCCGGTGACCGTGGAGCTCGTCGGGCCGGCGCCGCTGCCCGACTCCGACGCCGCGCCGCAGAGGCCCTCGGAGCACACGTCGAACGAGCTGCAGCCGGCGGCCGCGCCGAGCGCCGCGCACACGCACGAGAGTCCGCCGAACAACCAAGTCGAAGCGCGCATGACCGATCGTCCTCCTCAGAAGCTCCCGCGAACGGACAAGCCGCCCCCGTCCTTCGCGGACCACGGAGCGACGGCGAGCCCGGTGGTCTGCGGGGCGGCGCCGCGGGGCCAGAGCAGGTAGGCCGCGGCGCCGACGAAGCCCGCCGCGCCCACGCCGAAGCCGACGCCGCTCAGCACCTGGAGCGTCGAGTGGCTCGACGCGTCGTCGCCGATCGAGCTGCACTGCGACTCGAACCCCGGAGTCTGCGGCGAGCAGAGCGCGCCGGAGGCCTTGAGGGAAGCCGCGGTGTCGTCGGCGTCACCGCGCTTTCCGCCCGCGAGGAGCGCGCCGGTGACGCCGAGCGCGACGCCGGCGACGCCCACCGCGCCGAGGACGATGACCGGGACGAGCGAGCGCTTCTGCGGCGGCGGAGGCTCGACGTGCGACGTCGCGACGACGACGGGCGCCGCGGGCGAAAGATCGAGGGAGACCTCCTGCGATTGACCCGCTCCGACCTCCACGCGCTGCGAGGCGGCCTGAAAACCGTCGAGCCGCGCCTCGACGCGGACGGCGCCCGGGTCGACGAACACATCGACGGAGAGCGGCGCCGTGCCGATGAGCTTGCCGTCGACGAACACCTCGGCGGCGACGCGGTTGACCTTGATCTTGAGCGCGCCGACCTTCTGACGCGCCTCGGCCAGCGCCGCCTCGACGTACACGCGTTTGTCTTGCGCGCCGGTCGGCGGGTGATGCCGAAGCGCGAAATCGAGGTGCTCGGCCGCGTCGCGGTATTTACCGACCTTCATCTCGGCGTGGCCGAGGTTCGACGCGATGTCGTACGTCTGCTTGAGCTCCCAGGCCTTCAAATACAGGGCCTCGGCGTCGGCGTAGCGCTCGGCTTTGTAAGCCTCGTTGCCCTTGCGGAAGATGACGTCGGCGGGATCGGTGGACGCGGGCGGCGGCGCCTGCGCGAAGAGCGGCGCCGAGACGTGCGCGCTCGCCAGGGCGACGCCGAGCGCGCAAGCTCGCGCGAGCTTGGTCGAGACGGGGCTCATTCGTGGACCTCCGGCTTCGTGTTGGGTGCGTTGGGCGCCGCCGACGCAGGCGCCGCGACCTTCGCGCGCGCGGGCGACCCGGGCGCCTCGGCGGCGCGCGAAGGCCGATTCAAAGGAGCGGCGGCGGGCGCGTCCGGGTGCGGCGCGACGAGCGGCGATCGCGGCGCGACGACGCGCGGATGGTCGAGCACGGGCGCGTGCACCGGCTCCGCGACGGTCGACGGCGTGACCTCGGCGGGCCCGCGGAGCACCCACCACGTGACCGCGGCGAAGCACAGCGACATGACCACGAGCGCGAGCGTCGCCGCGCTGTTTCCCTTGGATCGCTGCGCCGATCGGATGCGCTCGACGCTCGGCTCGGTCGTGCGGAGGCGCGCGCTCCGCCGCGGGCGCGCCGCGTCGACGTCGGGAGAGGCGGCCGGGCGCTCCGACCGCGCCTGAACGGGGCTGACCCTGGGCACAGGGCCGTTTACGCCGGCGCGCGCGCCGCTGCCAACAAGCTGCGATCCGCCGGTCGCTCGACGCGTCCGCGGCCGCGCGCGCCGTGGGACGCGCCACACCGATGTGCTACGCCGCGCCGGACCAAGGAGACCCGACGTGCTGCACCTGAACCGCGAATGGACCGAGCTGCTCCGCGACTACAAGCTCGAGCACAAGAACCCGAAGAACCAGGCGTGTCACAAGATCGGCATCCCCATGATCGTGGCGAGCCTGCCGATCGGCGCGACGATCGTCGGCCTGCCGCTCGCGGCGAGCCTGTTCACCGTGGGCTGGGGCTTTCAGTTCCTCGGTCACTGGTACGAGGGCAACGACCCGGCGTTCTTCGGCGATCGGCGCAACCTGCTCGTCGGCGTGATCTGGTGGCTGCAGAAGAGCGGCCTCCGCGTGACGACGACGCCCGCCCCCGTCACCGCGTGAGGGCGAGCGCGACGAGCGCCGCCGCGAGCGTCGGCGGCACGAGCACGACGCCGATCTTCGAATGGGTGCGCGCGCTCGGCGCCGCGCCGGCGGTGCGCGCGACGCGCATCCACAGGACAGCGGAGAGCGAGCCGGAGACGGCGAGGTTCGGCCCGACATCGAGCCCGACGAGCAGCGCGACCCGATGCGGCGCGCCCCACGACGAGAGCAGCACGGCCGCGGGCAGGTTGTTGACGACGACCGACGCGAGCGCGCCGACCCCGGCGATCTGCCAGGCCGACATCGAGGCGAGCGCCGTCGCGGAGCCCGACGTCGACCGCGCGAGCGCGCCGAGCGCGACGCTGACGCCGAACAAGCCGAGCAGCACGGGCGCGTCGAGGCCGCGTCGCAGGTGCGCCAGGTCGACGCGCCGCTGGAGCACGCGCGGCACGGCGACGGCAATCGCGAGCGCGAGCACGGGGAGCGCAGGTGAAGCGAGCGCGACGAGCGCGCCTGCGGCGCCCAGCGCGCCGACCGCCCCGAGGCCGAGGCGAAGC
>DASYCF010001119.1:0-4593 GCA_036500365.1 Byssovorax sp. | reverse complement strand
AGCGCGCGCTGCTCCTCGCCGAGGAGCTCAAGCTCCGCTCGCTCGCGATCCCGGCGATCGGCACGGGCGAGGCGCGCGTGTCACCCGACGCGTGCGCCTACGCGATCGCGAGCGCGCTGCACCAGCACGTGCTCCTCGGCGGCAGCCAGCTTCGCGAGGTGCGCTTCGTGCTGTTCGACGCCGACGCGCTCGAGGTCTTCGTCGAGGAGATCGGCGCCGTGCTGCTCGGCGAGGCGGACGCGACGGCAGGCGCGCGCGCCGCCGTGCCCCCCGAGGTCGCCTTCGACGAGACGCTCGCCCTCGACGATGTGACCGGCGGCCGGTGAGGGAGAGGCATCGAGCGCCCGCGGTGACGCCTACGCGGCGGCGCGGCGGCGACGCGCCGCGACGAGGACGATCGAGCCGAGGACGAAGGCGAGGCCGGTCGGCGCGTCGTTCGACGTGACGGCGGAGACCGCGCAGCCGCCGTGATCGTCGGTGGTCGGCGCCGCGTCGTCGCCGACGCCGTGCTGTCCGGCGCCGGTGCTCGCCGTGCCCGCGCCGTCGTTGGCGCCCGTGCCGGTGCCGGTGCCCGCGCCGCGCGTCCCCGTCGAGCCGCCCGAGCCCGACGTCATGTCGCCCGTGCCGCTGCTGCCTCCGCTGCCGTCGCCTCCGCCGCCGTCGCCGCTCGCGTCGCCGACGACCACGTGCACGGCGAGGAGCGTGTCGCTCGGGCCGCCGCCCTTCGGCGCGTCGGCGAACCAGGTCACGCCCTCCTCGACGAGCGAGAACGTCTGCGTGAAGTCGCCGAGGGCGCTCGCGGTGAGGTCGACGGGGAAGTCGAACGAGTCGCCCGGCGCGACGTCGGCCGTCGGCGTCGAGACGCGCGTGTCGCTGAGCCACGAGGCGCTGCCGAGCGGCGAGCTCATGTCGCGCGGCGTGGGCGCGAGCTTCGTCGTCCCGGCGTGCCACGTCGACGTGCCGACGTTCTTCAGCGTGATGGTGCCGTGCTTCGTCTGTCCGACCGTCATCTGCACGGGCGCGTCGGCGAGCGTGGGATAGGTCTGCGACACGTAGTCGCCGTGATAGTCGGCCTCGACCACGGCGATCTTCGCCTCGATGTCGTCGTCGGGAGGGCCGCCTTCGCCGCTGTCGCTGAACCAGTGGACGCCCTCCTCGACCACGCCGAAGAACTCGTCGAAGGTGCCTGGCGCGTCGGGAGCGTGCCAGTTGAAGTCGAACTCGTACTGCGACCCTGGCGCGACGGTCATGTTCGCGGGCACGCCCGACGGGCGATTGGCGCCGATCCAGTCCGAGCCGGCGAACGCGCTCGAGCGATCGCGCGGCTGCGTCGTGCCGAGGCGCGTGTTCGAATCCCACGATTTCCCGCCGACGTTCTTCAGCGTGATCGACGCCGCGAGCTCTTGATTGACGGTCATGCTCATCGTCGTCGTCGCGAGCGGCCACGACTGGTCGACGTACGAAGCGCCCCAGTCGACCTGCGCGCCGGCGAGCGCCTGGAGGTCGGTCATGCTGCCGTAGAACTTGTCCGCGTCGACGTTGCCGGTGATGCCGGGCACCGATTGCGTCGACGTGAACTGCCACATGACGAGATCGCTCGTCGAGTAGTTGTTCGGGAAGTTCGGGCACGCGCCGTAGCTCGGCACGTTGATGGGATAGCCCGCGAGCGACGACGGATTGCCGAGGTCGCCGAGCACGTAGTAGCCGATGTAGATGAGCGGCTTCACGCCGGTCGCCGCCTGCACGGCGCCGAGCCAGCCCGTGACGTCGGCCACCGACGGGAGCACGCTGCCATAGAGAGACGACGTCTCGACGTCGAGCATGGGCGGGAGATCCCCCGGCTTGATCGACGCGTGCGCGAGGAAGTAGGCGGCCTGCGACGCGCCGGAGACGCCCGTCTGCGAGCTCGGCGCGAGGAAGTGGTACGAGCCGGCGATGATGCCTGCCGCGCGCGCGCCCGCGACGTCGCCCGCGTAGTACGAGTTCGTGTAGCTGTTGTTCTCCGTCGCCTTGACGATGGCGAATTTGTAGGTGCCGGCGACCGACGACCAGTTGATGCCCGCGCCGTTCGGGTGCTGGTACGACGCGATGTCGATGCCCTCGACCGACGTCGTCGGGCACACGTCGTTGATCGCCTCCTCCGCCTCGCCGACGCGCTCTCGCGTGTCCTCGAGGCCGGAGCACCCGGCGGCGGCGAGCGGGACGAGGAGCGACAGCGCGGCGAAGCGACGGAGCAGCATGCGCCCGCTCCAACTCAAGAACCAAACCAACCCATCCACGTGCGCTCGATCCGTGTAACACATTGATTTGACGTTGATTTATTCTGTATGGATAAATAGAGATCCATATTGGCGGATCCATCGAACGGCTCGTCGGCGATCCGTTCGCTGTCGCACGTGGGCGATGCCGCGGGTCGGGCGGCGGCGCACGCGCCCGCGCTCGGCGGCTGCGGCGCTGACCCCTCGCGGTCAGCGCGAAGGCACGCGGATTTCGCCCGAGATCACGCGCGCGCGCAGCGCAGCGACGCGCGCCTTCACGTCGGCCGGGATGCCTTCGGCGTGCGGGCCCTGCTCGACGTAGCCGACGCCGCCCTCCGCGAGGCCGAACGACGACAGGCCGCCGCGGAACTTCCCGTCGACCACGGCCTTGATCGTGTCGAACACGGCGACGTCGCCCCGCTTGATCATGCTCGTGATGACGACGCCAGGCATCTCGTCGTACTGATCGGAGTCGACGCCGATCGCCTTCGCGCGCATGTCGCGGCACGCCTCGAACACGCCGTGACCCGTCGTGCCGGACGCGTGATAGAGCACGTCGGCGCCGGCGCTGATCTGGCTCGTCGCGAGCGCCTTGCCCTTGACCGGATCGCGGAAGGCCTCGGGCGTGTTGCCCGCGTACGCGACGTGCACCTCGCAGGTGGGGCACACCGCGAGGACGCCCGCGCGGTAGCCCGCCTCGAACTTGTGGATGAGCGGGATGTCCATGCCGCCGACGAAGCCGACGGCGTGCGTCTTCGAGACGAGGCCGGCGACGGCGCCGACGAGGAACGAGCCCTCCTCCTCGCGGAACGTGAGCGCCGCGACGTTCGCGGGGATCTTGCCGTCGGGCCGCGGCGCGTAGTCGATGCACGCGAAGCGCGCCGCGGGGAACGCGTCGGCGACGACGTTCACGTCGGTCGAGAAGATGAAGCCGACGCCGAGCGCGAGGTCGAAGCCGCGCGCGGCGAAGAGGCGGAGGCCGGCCTCGCGATCCTCGGCGCCGGTCGGTTCGAGGATCTCGGTGGTGACGCCGAGCTCGCGCGACGCGCGCGAGAGCCCCTCGTACGCCGCGTCGTTGAAGCTCTTGTCGCCGCGGCCGCCGACGTCGAACACGAGGCCGACGCGCACCTTCGCGTGCGGGCCGGGCGGCGCGTCGTGCGACGCGCGAGACGGGAGGAGCGCCGTCGCGATCGCTGCGACGGCGAGCGCGCCGAGCACGCGCGCGAGGCGCGTCACGAAGGCGCCGGCGCGTCCGGCTCGGCGCCGAGGCCGCGCCGATCTCCGGCCGAGTCGGGCTCGACGAAGATCTTCTTCATCTCGGGCAGCTCGCCGCGGATGCGCCGCTCGAGCTCGTTGATGCACGCCTCGATCGCGGCGAGCTCGAGCTTCGGATCGAACGCGACCTTGATCGCGAGGATCACGAAGTCGGGCCCGAGGTGCATCGTGAGCAGCTGCGTGACGCGGAGGACGCCGGGCGTGCCCTCGGCCAGCTCGCGCGCGCGGCGCTCCGACTCCGGCAGCGCGCGCTCGCCGATGAGCAGGCTGTGCGTCTTCTTCGCGATGAGCGCCGCGACCGCCGTGAGCAGCACGCCGATGACGATCGAGCCGATCGCGTCGAAGATCCCGTTGCGCGTGACGACCGTGAGCACGACGGCGACGAGCGCGATCGAGAGGCCGCACAGCGCGGAGATGTCCTCCATCAGCACGAGCGGGATCGTGGGATCCTTGCCCGAGAGGATCGCCTGGAAGAACGGCTTGCCGTGCGCGCCCTTGCGGAACTCGCCGAGCGCGACCGTGCACGAGAACCCCTCGAGCCCGGTCGACACGCCGAGCACCACGAGGCTCGTGAGCGGGCCGTGGCGCAGCGACCAGAAGTCGGTGAGGTCCGGCGCCTCGGGCGCGAGCGCCCGGGTCACGCCCTCGTGGATCGCGAACAGGCCGCCGACGCTGAAGAGGAGCAGCGCGACGAGGAACGGCCAGAAGTAGCGCTCGGCGGCGCGCCCGAACATGAACCGCGGATCGTCCTTCGCCGCGAGCCGCACGCCGACGAAGAGGAGCGCCTGGTTGCCCGTGTCGGCGAACGAGTGCACGGCCTCGGCGAGCGTCGACGTGCTGTGCGACAGGTACGCGGCGACGAACTTGCACAGCGCGATCGCGAGGTTCGCGTAGAGCGCGGCGCGGATGACCTTGACGGGATCGCCGCCCTCGTGTCCCGACATCCCGCGCGAGGCTAACGAAGGCGCGATCGGCGAGCAACGTGCACACGATCCGCTACGATGGGCCGCGATGCGTCCCCGCGCGCGAGCTCGGTGCGCGTTCGCCCTCTCGGCGATCG
>DASYCF010001118.1:0-6554 GCA_036500365.1 Byssovorax sp. | reverse complement strand
CCGCGGGCGGCGCGGCGCCAGCCCGCGCAGACGCCCCGGCGATCGCCTGCGCCGACTCGATCACCAACGTCTACGTGACGCCGACGGGCCTGCCGTCGATGACCGACGCGCTCCGCGGCGACGTCGTGCGCTGCTCCAAGGACTCGGACGTGGCGCTGGCCGACGTCGCCGCCGAGGTGCTGTCGAAGGGCGTGACCACGACGATGACGTCGCCCGTCGCGATCTATCGGATCGCCTTCCGCACCGAGCGCGGCGACGGCTCGGCGGGCGTGTCGACGGCGCGCGTGTACCTGCCGCAGGCGCCCGCCGCCCTGCCCTTGCCCGTGATCACGATCGGCCACCCGACCGACGGAATCGCCGACAGCTGCGCTCCGTCCGAGGACGCGACTTCGAATGAAGACCTCGCCCTCCCGTGGGCAGGCCTCGGCTACGCGGTCATCGTGCCGGACTACGCAGGCCTCGGGAACGAGGGCGTGCAGAGCTACCTCGACAACCGCGATCAAGCCCACGCCGTGCTCGACGGCGCGCGCGCGCTCCGCGCCATGCTCTCGCCCGGCGCGCTGTCGACTCAGGTGCTCGCCGTCGGCTACAGCCAGGGAGGCGGAGCCGTGATGAGCGCGCAGGCGCTCGCGTCGACGTACGGCGCAGGCGGCGACCTCGTGGGCGCCATCGTGTTCGCGCCCGAGTGGCCGACTCGACTCAACTCGTTCGGCTACGTGGATCAGCTCGAGAACCCCGACGAGCTCACGATCGAGACGGGCATCAGCGAGGACGTGGTCACGGTGATGCGCACCTACGGATGGGCCTACAACGCGCTCGGCGAGGCCCACGCGACCGACGGCTTCCCGAGCGCGCAGCGGAGCGGCTTCGAGAGCGCGATCAACAGCCTCTGCCAGACGCCCCTCGGCGGTTACCTCCAGGGAACCGCTTACACGGTGGGAGGCATCTTCGACGATTCATTCAGGACCTCGGTGCTCGCCTGCGTGAACTCGAGCGGCGCCGACCCGGGCTGCGTCGATCCCGGCAAGAGCTACTATGAGTACCTCGTCGCGAACTTCGTCACGTCGGACCCGAACGGCGCGAAGGTGCTCTACGTGCAAGGCCTCGCCGACTACATCATGCCTGCCGCGAGCGAGGCGTCGTGCAACCTCGAGAAGCTCGCGAACGACGGCGTGACGCCGACCGTGTGCGTCGACGCGGCGGCGCAGCACCAGACCGTCGTCGGTCGCAACATGGACTTCGCGCTCGAGTGGGGCTTCGCGCTCCTCCGGGGCGAGGGTCTGCCCACGTGCTCGAGCGACGGGATGCCCACGTGCCAGCCCTGAGCGGAGCCAGGAAGGCCGACTCCGCGCCGCCGCCGTCGGGCAAGGTCGACGGGCGGCGCGAGCGCTCGGCGCGCACGCACAAGGCGATCATCTCGGCCCTCCTCGACCTCGTGGACGAGGGCAACGTCGAGCCGAGCGCGGCCGAGATCGCGCGGCGCGCCGGCGTCGCGGTGCGGTCGATCGGGCAGCACTTCAAGTCGCGCGAGGCGCTCTTCCTCGCGGCGGTCGAGGAGCACACGCGGCGCGTCTCACCGGGCGAGGGCTCGATCGACCCCGACATGTCGCTCGAGGCGCGCGTCGCCGCCTTCGCCGAGGTGCGCGCCCGCGAGCTCGAGCTCTGCGCGCCCGTGCGCCGCGCGACGAGCTTCGTCGAGCTCGGCGCTGCGCGGTCGCCGCGCGCCATCACGCGAGCGGTCGACGCCGCGTGGCAGCGGAGGCGGCGCGAGCTCGAGCGCGTGTTCGCGAGGGAGCTCGACGCGCGCCCCGATCGCGAGGCGCTCGCGTCCGCGCTCGACCTGCTCGCCCACGGCCGAACCTGGGACACCATGCGCGACGCGCTCCACCTCTCGCCCACGCAGGCGACTGCCATGCTGAGGCGCACGCTGACTGCCATGCTCCGCGGTTGAAGATCGAGTCGACCCACGGCAGGCGTCGGCGCCGGGTTGACGCCGCCCAACCGGCCGATATGTTCGTGGGATGTTCCTGCCGCGACGCCTGGTCCCTTGCTCCTCCTGCGGCTGTCACGCGCGCTCGAGCGAGGCCCGGTGTCTCGCGTGCGGCGCTCAGCTTCGCGCGCCGGACGGCGCCGTTGCGCGCAGCGTCGGCGCGACGCTGCTCGGCCTCGCCGCGCTGGCGATGCCGTCCACGATCGGCTGCGGAGGCGACACGGTGAGCCAGCCGCCGCCCGACCCCACCGGCAACGGCGGCGCGTCCGTGAGCACGACGAGCCGCACGCAGTCGAGCTCGGACCACTCGGTGACCTTCACCTACGTCGCGGCCTACGGACCGCCGCCGACCCACTCGGCGATCGGCGCCGGCGGCGCGACCGACGGCGAATCGGGCGCGCGCGGCGGCGCTGGCGGACACGGCGGCGCGACGTAGATTCGGCGCCGGCGAGTCGCGCGTTGACGCACTCGCCGCGCCCGCTAGCATCTGTCGTATGCGCTTGCCTGAACGCTTCATTCCTTGCGGCGCCTGCGGCTGCCACGCCCGCGCGAGCGACTCCTCGTGCCCCGCGTGCGGCGGTCGTCTCCGCGCCGCCGACGGCGGGCTCGCCAGGAGCATCGGCGCGACGCTGCTCGGCCTCGCCGCGCTCACGATCCCGTCGACGGTCGGCTGCTCGAGCGACACGACCAGCGGCGTCGGTCAGGGCGCGCAGACGGGTGAAGGCGGCAGGTCGATGTCCTCGAGCACCCGCTCCGGCCCCGGCCCGCAGAGCTCGAGCTCCTACCCCACCACGGTGGCCACGTACGGGCCGCCGCCGACCGTGAGCGTCGGCACGCCGACGAGCTCCGTGTCGACGGGCGGCATGGGCGGGATGGGCGGCGCATCTGGCGGCGGCGGCGCATCTGGCGGCGGCGGCGCGTCCGGCGGCGGCGACGCGTCCGGCGGCGGCGGGGCGAGCGGCGGCGGCGGCGCGGGCGGCGCGTGACGCGCGTCGAAGGCGGCCGGGCGTGAGCGACGAGGTCGCGCGGCCCGTCCGGGAGATCGTCCCCGACGACGAGCTGGCCCCGCGGCCGGTCTTCGTCGTGTGGGAGCTGACGCTCAAGTGCGACCAGCCGTGCGAGCACTGCGGCTCGCGCGCCGGGCCGACGCGCCCGAGCGAGCTCACGACGGACGAGGCTTACGAGGTCATCCGCGGCCTCGCCAGGCTCGGCGCGCGAGAGGTCGGGCTCGTCGGCGGCGAGGCGTACCTGCGGCCCGATCTGGTCGAGATCGTGCGCGCCATCGCGGCCGCTGGCATGCGCCCGACGATGCAGACGGGCGGCCGGGCGTTCACGAAGGAGCGCGCCGAGGCGCTCGCCGCCGCGGGCCTCCAGAGCCTCGGCGTGTCGATCGACGGCCCCGCGCGCGTCCACGATCGCGTGCGCGGAAACCTCGGGAGCCACGCGGCCGGCATGAAGGCGCTCAAGAACGCGCGCGACGCGGGCATGATCATCTCGGCCAACACGCAGGTGAACCGCCTCTCGGCCGATCACCTCGAGGAGACGGCGCGCGAGCTCCGCGCCGCCGGCGTGCAGGCCTGGCAGGTGCAACTCACCGGTCCGATGGGCCGCGCCGCCGATCGGCCGGACTGGATCCTCGAGCCGTGGCGCGTCGTCGAGGTGATCGACACGCTCTCGAAGATCCAGAAAGAGGCGATGAGCGAGCTCGCCCCCGGCGGCGTCCCGTTCAACGTCGTCGCGAACAACAACATCGGCTATTTCGGCCCCCACGAGCAGATCATCCGCTCGCGGCCCGGCGGCGAAGAGGCGCACTACAGCGGCTGCATGGCCGGCATCTACGTGCTCGGCATCGAGAGCGACGGCACCGTCAAGGGCTGCCCCACGCTGCCCACGCGCGAGTACGCCGGCGGCAACGTGCGCGACATGTCGATCGAGGAGCTGTGGGAGCGCTCCGAGCAGATCCGCTTCTCGCGCGACCGCACCACCGACGAGCTCTGGGGATTTTGCAAGACCTGTTACTACGCCGACACCTGCCGCGCCGGCTGCTCGTGGACGGCCCACACGACGCTCGGCCGCCGCGGCAACAACCCGTTCTGCTACCACCGCGTCACGGAGCTCCGGAAGAAGGGCGTCCGCGAGCGCCTCGTGCCGAAGGAGCGCGCCCCGGGCGAACCTTATGACCACGGCGTCTTCGAGCTGGCGGTCGAGCCGTGGCCGGCGACCTGACGACGCACCCGCGGCTCGCGCTTGCCTAAAGGCTGCGGCCGCCGTTTACTGCGCACATGCACCCCCGGTTCGCCGGCCTGACCGACACCGGGCTCCTCCGGGAGCACAACGAGGACAGCCTGCTGCTCTTGCCCGAGTACCGGGTCGTCGCGGTCGCCGACGGGATGGGCGGTCATCGGTCGGGTGACGTCGCGAGCCAGCTCGCCGTCTCGACCCTCACGGACTTCTTCACGATCATCGTCGGCCGCGACGGGACGTGGCCCTTCCCCGCCGACCCGAAGCTCTCCGAGGAGGAGAACTACGTGCTCACGAGCCTCCGCCTCGCGAACCGGCGCATCTTCGACCGCTCGCTGAAGACGATGGCCGACTTCGGCATGGGGACGACGGTCGTCGCCGCGATCTTCACGAAGGACGCGACCAAGGTCACCGTGGGGCACGTGGGCGACAGCCGCTGCTACCGCGTGCGCGGCGACGAGATCCTCCAGATGACGCGCGACCACTCGCTCATCAGCCTCGCGCAGCAGACGGCGCCGTGGATGAGCCCCGAGGAGATCAGCCAGCTCCCGCCGAACGTCATCACGCGCGCGCTCGGCATCCGTGAGGACGTCGACGTCGACGTCGTGACGGACGCGACCGAGGTCGGCGACGTCTACGTGCTCTGCTCCGACGGCCTGTCGGGCCTCGTCGCGAACGAGCAGATCCGCGACCTCGTGCGGCGCGCGGGCGACGACCTCGAGCGCGCAGCGAAGGATCTCATCGCGCGGGCGAACTACTTCGGCGGGACCGACAACATCACCGCGGTGCTCGCGCGCATCGAGGACGACGCGACCGCGTCGACGCCCGCCGCGCCCGCGGCAGACGGCTGACGCTACGGCGCGACGAGCACCTTGAGCACGCCGGACGCCCCCGCACGGCGCAGCGCCTCGTCAGCCTGACGGAGCGCAAGCCGCGCGGAGACGAGCGGCGCGACGTCGACGGCGCGCGACGCGAGCGCGGCGAGCGCCGGCGCGAACGGCCCACAGCGGGATCCCACGAGCGTGATCTCGTGGATGACGACGGGCGCGAGATCGACCGACGCCTTGCCCGCGACGGTGCTCTTCAAGACGAGCGTCCCGCGCGGGCGCGTCGCGGCGATCGCCGCCTCGAGGCCCGCAGCGGTGCCCGTCGCCTCGATCACCACGCCGAAGCCGCTCCCGTACGCGCCCGGCGACAGCACGACTTCGACGCAGGCCGCGCCGAGGAGCGCGAGCTTCTCTGCGTGTTTGCCGACGACGGTCACGCGCGCACCCGCGCCCGCGAGCACCCGGGCGACGAGCTGACCGAGCTTGCCGTCACCGAGGACGAGCGCGCGCGTCCGCGCGTCGATCTCGACCTGCTCGAGGATCTCGAACGCGGCGGCGAGCGGCTCCGCGAACACCGCCGCCTCGTCGCTCACGCCGTCGGGCACGCGGTGCAGGTTCACGACGGGCACGGCGACCTGCTCGGCGATCGCGCCGTCCGCGCCGAGGATGCCCATCACGGCGCGCGTCGCGCAGTGCCGGCCGAGCCCGCGCGCGCACGCCTCGCACGCGCCGCACGCGAAGTTGATCTCGGCGACGACGCGCGCGCCCTGCCACGACGCGGGACCCCGCGCGACGCGGCCGACGAGCTCGTGGCCGAGCGTGCCGCGAAACCCCATGTACCCGCGCACGATCTCGAGGTCGGTGTTGCAGACGCCCGCGAGGGTCACGTCGACGACGGCGAACCCGGCGGCGGGCTCGGGGGGCGGCACGTCCTCGACCCGGGCGCGCGAGCCGTCCCATCGGAGCGCGAGCATGGCGTGTCAGGCTACCAGCTCGACGCAGGCCCGTGAGGCGCAACGCGGCGGAGACGGACCTTCCGGCGCGGCCTGACCGGTGAGACACTCCGCGCCATGCACCGCGCGGGAGCCTGCGACGCGTGACCGTGCGCGCGAGCTCGGGCGTGCTCGTCGACGGCCGCTTCGTCGTCGAGCGCCTCGCGGGGTCGGGCGGCATGGGCGCCGTCTACCGCGCGTTCGACCGAAAAATCGGCGCGCCCATCGCGCTCAAGGTGCTGCATGGCCGCGGCGTTCAAGACGCGCCGCGCTTCGTGCGCGAGGCCGAGCTGCTCGCGGCGCTGCGCCACCCGGGCATCGTCCGCTACATCGCCCACGGCACGACCGAGGGCGGCGAGCTCTGGCTCGCGCTCGAGTGGCTCGACGGCGAGAGCCTCGCCGATCGGCTCGCGCGAGGCGGCCTCACCGCGGCCGAGACGGTCGATCTCGGCGCGCGCGTGGCGGAGGCGCTCGGGGTCGCGCACGAGGCCGGCATCGTGCACC
>DASYCF010001117.1:0-6421 GCA_036500365.1 Byssovorax sp. | reverse complement strand
CTCCGCATGACCGGCGACCCGCGCGGCGCCCTCGCCGAGGCGAACGAGGCGATGCGGCGCTTCCCGAAGGACGGCGACGCGCGCCACGCGAAGGGCCTCGCGCACGCCGCGCTCGGCCAGCGGCAGGCCGCCCGCTCCGAGCTCGAGGGCTTCCTCGCGTCCGGCCCCGAGTTCGAGGCGCAAGAAGAGGTGCGGCAAATCCTCGAGATGCTCGGCGTCGGCGCCGAGGGCGAGCCCGTCGAGTTCACCGCCGCCAACGACGACCAGGTCCCGGGAGGGGGCTCGCGCCCTCTCCCCCGTCGCGAGTGAATCGCGACGGGGCCCCCAGACCCCGATCCACCGGAGATGACTTCGACGCGGCCCCGCTTCGGGCCGCACGTCGAAATGTCTGTCACGCTTGGCTCTGTCGGCGGCGGAGCTCGGCCTCGACGTACACCACGCGCTCAGGAGCCCGCCTCAGCGCTGGAGCTCCGTCTCGACGTACTGATCGAGGGCGGCGCGGATCGGCGCTGCGTCGGCCTCGGCGCCGAGGTCCTTCGCGACGGCCGCGTGCCTGCGCGCGCGCTCGGCGAGCGTCGTCAGCGTGGGGTTCGTTCGAAGGACCGAGATCCACGCGAGGGCGAGCGTCGGCTCGCGCTGCTTCTTGTCGATCTCGTGGTGTCGGCCGAGCGTCACCTGGCCGCCCTGGTTGATGGCGGTGACCGACTCGCGGCGGTGGATCGACGGCAGGATCAAGCGCGCCGCCGCGATGGCGAAGCGCTCCGCCTCGAGCGGCTCGCCCTCGAGCATGTAGCGGATCGCCTCGACCGTGGCCTCGCCGAAGCCCTTCGAGCCGTCGATCGTCCGCTTCGCGTCGGCGCGCGCGGCGTTGATCGCCTCGTCGTCGAGGCCGAGCTTGCGCGCGATCGTCAGCACGGCGGCCTCCTCGCGCGGGTCGAGGCCGTCGCTCATGGCCGCGAGGAACGCGCCGCGCACGACGCCGGCGGCGATCTTCGGCTCGACGCCGGCGGGCACGTCGACGAGCTCGGCGGGGCGCGGATCCTCCGCGTCGAGCGCGGCGCGATCGGCGTCCGGGAGGCCGAGCGCAGCGATGAACGTGCCGCGGGTCGCGCGCGCATCGAAGCGGAAATTCCCCGTCGCCGAGAGCACGGCGCCGAGCGTGCGCGCGGCGAACCGGCCGATGTCGCGCACGCGCGCGACGTCCTTGTCGCTCGGCTTGCTCGTGAAGAGGCCGCGGATGCCGCGCGCGCCGTGCTCGAGCGACAGGCCGGCCAGCACCGCGTCGGCCATCGGCAGCCAGCGCGGCGCGGCGATCGGCGCGATCGCGACGCAGAGGCCGTGCACCCACGCGTCCCACGCCTCCATGCCTTGCGCGGAGCCGGGCTGATCGACGCGGCGCGCCGCGAACGCGTGCAGGCCGTCGACGTCGAGCCGGCCCGTGCTCGCGACGAAGAAGAACGCGTCCTCCGTGAGGGCGACGAGGCGCGCGGGCAGGTTCGTCGAGGGCTGTGTCACGCCGCGATGTTCCGCGGAATGCAGGCCGAAGTCACGGGCGTTGTCGACGGTCGTGGAGCGTCGCGGAGCACGTCGGGCGAGGTCGTCGGCGCGGTGGGTCGTCGCCGCGCTCGTCGCGTTCGCGCCCGCCGCCGCGGCCGACGAGCCAAAGACCGTCGCGCCGCCGCCGAGCGTCGCGCCCGCCGCCGCGCCGCCGGCCGACGACGCGCCCGCGTGCAACGAGCAGGCGCCGCTGCCCTTCTTGATGCGCGAGAACTACGTCCTGCACCGCGCGACCTCGCCCGAGGATCGCGTCGCCCGCAAGGCGATGCACCAGCGCGCGATCCGCTGGCGCACCGAGCGCTACGGCTACTTCGAGGGCTTCGGCGACCCGGCGTGGAACGCGAAGGCCCCGCGCGACAACGCCGAGAAGCTCCGCTTCATGGGCCTGCGCGTGACCGTGAACCGCCGCGTCGCGCCCGCGCTCCGCTGCGTCGAGCGCGAGATCAACAGCGCCTGCGCGGATACGCCTTACACGCCCGTCTCGCTCTCCGGCCTCCGCGCCGAGAACACGTACTACGACGGCGAGGTCTCGAACCACGTGTACGGCATCGCCGTCGACGTCGATCCCGAGAAGAACGTCTGCTGCGGCTGCGTCGGCCCTGCCGCGCGCCACCCGGTGTGCAAGCGCAAGGCGAGCGTCGAGGAGCGCATGCAGATGCCGAGGTGCTGGGTGACCTCGTTCGAGAAATTCGGCTTCTACTGGCTCGGCCACGACGAGCTCGAGGACACGATGCACTTCGAGTTCCTCGGCGACCCGAGCAAGATCGTCAAGAAGCGGCCGTAGCGCGCGCAGCGCACGCGGCCGAGAGCGTAGGCGCCGACGTCGACGTCGCGGCGGCGAACGACCGCCACGCCGCGCTCGCGGCGGCGGCCCCGGATCCGCGCGGCGCGGCGGCTGCGCGCGCGGCCGCGGCGGACTCGAACGCGCGCATCGCGGCGGCCTCGTCCCCGCGCGCGGCGGCGAGCTCGCCGACGAGCGCGAAGCCGCGCGAACGTTCGGCGTCCGCGCCCGGGTACCACGGCCTCGCGAGCGCGTGATCGAGCGCCGCCTCGTCGCGCCGGTCGACCGCGAGCCGCGCCGCGCGCTCGGGCGCGCACGCCTCGAGATCGAACGGCGCGCCGAGCCTCGCCTCCAGGTACTCGACGACGTGGAGCGCGACGCGCGTGAACGACCGCAGCCCGTCGGTCGGCGCCTCGAGGACGCCGCCGCCTGCGCGCGCGCCGTCCGCGTCGAGGTCGCGCACGACCACGAGATCGTCGCGCTCGCCGATCACCACCAGATCATCCGGCCAGTCGAGCGCGCGCTCCTCGACGAGCCACGCGGTCGCGCGCGCGACGTCGGCCCGGCCGATGAGGCGCGTCCCGTCCGCGAGCTCGATCTCGCCGCCGAACGCGAAGCGCGCCGCGAGATCCGCGGGCTCCGGCAGCGCGATCTCCCAGGCCGCCGCGTCATCGGGAGGCGTCACCTCGACGCCCGGGCCGCTCGCGACGGCGCGGAGCCGCTCCGCGAACGAGCGCCCGCCGACGATCACGGAGCCGGGACCTCGCCGATCGGGTTCGCCGACAAGTTCGCCACGAAGCGCGCCGCCTGGAGCTGCGCCGCCTGCACGTCGAACACGACGAAGTGCCCGTCGTCACCCACGGGCACGGCCCACTGCGCGAGCACGCCGCTCGCGCGCCCGTTCGCGAGGTTGCCGCTGAGGCCGCTCGCCGGCACCGTGATCGGCTGCGGTCCGCCGAACTGCTCCTCGACGATCGGGTGCTGCTCCGGCAGCTGCGGAGGGAGGCCGAGCGCGATCGAGTGCGCCTCGATCGAGTGCGGCGGCGCGTACGTGTCGCCGGTGCCGTCGGGGTTCACGCCCTCCGTCTGGTAGATGCTCTTCGGCGCGAAGCCCGGCCGCGGCTCCAGGATCGAGTAGCGCGCGTAGTTGATGGGATCGACCACGTCGACGATCGTCTGCGCCAGGCTGATCGCCGGGTGGAAGAAGTCGACCTCCGTCGCCTCGGTGCCGTCGAGGTCGAGCAGCAGGGTCGTGATCAACGAGACGATGCTCGGCGGCGGCGACGTCTTCTCCAGCAGCGTGATGGTGATGTCGGCGCCCGACCCCGACAGCACGCCGCCGCGCGCGCTGTCGTCGGCGGCGAAGTACAGCGGGCCGTTGAGGCCGCCCTGCGAGTGCCCGAAGAACGTGAGCTTCGAGGCGTCGAAGCGGATCTCCGTGTGCGTCTTCGAGACCGACGCGGGGATGCTCATGTGCGACTCGGTGAACAAGCGCGCGCGCTGCATCTCGTCGACGGCGGCCTGCCGCGTGTTCGTGCGCGCGGCGACGACGTTCGAGAAGTTGAAGAAGAGCAGCTCCTCTTCCATCTCGTCGTCGTCGGGCGGAGCCCCGGGGCGCGTGCCGTGGAAGATCTCGTCGATGCCCATCGTCGCGACGCACTGCGCGGCGAGCGCGGCGCCGGTCCCGTCGTCCACGTAGCTCTCGTAGTCGCCGCCGGTGCCGTGCGCGTAGAGCGCGATCGGGAAGCCGGCCTCGGGCATCGGGCACGCGTCGCCGTTCGGCACCGTGAGCGAGAACCGCAGATCGAAGAGGTCCTGGACGACGGGCTTGCCGTTGCGGAAGACGAAGTTCCCGCCGTCACCCTCGTTCGTGAAGGGGATCGTGCCGGCCTGGTAGTTCGGCGACGGCCCGTAGTTGCCCGTATAGAGGTCGTAGTCGCCGGTGGTCCGCACGAAGAACGACTGCGCCGGGTCGGCCGTCGGCGCGACGATCTCGCTCTTCAGCGCGTCGCGCACCGCGAACATCTCGGCCGTCGGATCGGTCGTCGTGAACGCGGTGAATTGCACGATGTTCGCGGCCGCGATGCCGGCGCTCGCGACCTCGGCCACGGCCGGGGCGAGCTTCGCCTTCGCGGCGACGGCGGCGCCGGTCGCGGGCGCGAGGCCGAGCACCTGCTCGAGCCCGGCGGCGCGCGTGATCGGGCTCCCGTCCTTCGACGTCACCTTGTCCGTCACGACGACGGCGTACCGCGTGTGCGGGCGCAGCGGGAAGCCGAGCAGCGGCATGAAGGCGAGCGTGTCGGGCTGCCAGTAGATGCCCTCCGTCTCGCGCCACTCGACCGAGAGCAGGTGCCGCTGGCCGTGCTCGGGCGAGGTCGGGTCGATGTCGATGAGCTGCACGCTCGAGCTCGGGTCCGTCGCCGCCTTCGGGTCGCTCGGGAGGGTCGACGGATCGATCGCGCCGTCGAAGCGGAAGAACCCGGCGGCTGCGGGCGAGAAGCCGTCGAGCTGGCCCTTCATCGCCGTGATGTACGAGTCGAGCAGCTGCACCTGCCGCGGATTCTCGAAGCCCTCGAAGCTGACGAAGCCGTCCACGACTCGCAGGTCGCACGGCCACGGCATGTCGAAGAACGTCCCGTCCTTGAGATCGCCGAGGGAGGCGGGCACGGTGAAGAGCGACGTCGTTCCTTTGCCCGCGGGGTCCGCGTGCGTGTCGGCCGAACAGCCCGTCGCCGCGAGGAGGCCCACGGCGAGCGCGAGCGCGGCGAGGCGCGAACCACCGACGAAGCGAGGCGTCATCCCCGGAGTGTCGCATGGCGCGGCGTCGGCGGTCGACGACGGCGGACGACGCCGCGGAAGGCCGCGCTCGAGCGCACCGGAAGGGACCGAGCAGCGCCGGGTCGAGGCTGGGGGCCGCTCGCAGCACCATCGTAGACGCCGGCACCCGTTGTGCTTTACATGTCGATGATCTACGCATCCAGCATGTCTCTCGACGCGCGCGTCGCGGTGGTCACGGGCGGGGCGCGGGGCATCGGACGCGCGATCGCGGCGCGGTTGGCGGCGGGCGGCGCGCGCGTCGTCGTCACCGCGCGTGACCTCGCCGCGGCCGAGGCCGCCGCGGCCGCGGTAGGCGGTCACGGCTACGCGCTCGACGTGCGTGATCGCGCCGCCGTCGCGTCGTTCGCGGCCGCCGTGCCGGTCGACGTCGGCCCGGTCGACGTCCTCGTCGCGAACGCAGGGGTCGCCGAGAGCGCCCCCCTCGCGAAGACGGACGACGCCGCGTGGGACGAGGCGATGGCCGTCAACGCGACCGCGCCGTTCCTGCTCTGCCGCGCGTTCGTGCCGGCGATGCAGCAGCGCCGCCGCGGCCGCGTCGTCGTCGTCGCGTCGAACGCCGGCCTCACCGGGTACGCGTACACGTCGGCCTACTGCGCGTCGAAGCACGCCGTCGTCGGCCTCGTGCGCGCGCTCGCGATCGAGGTCGCGCGCTCGGGCGTCACCGTGAACGCCGTCTGCCCCGGCTTCGTCGACACCGACATGACGCGGCACGCCGTCGCGCGCATCGCCGCGACGACGAAGCGCACGGAGGACGAGGCGCGCGCCGCGCTCGAGGCGATGAGCCCGCAGCGCCGGCTCGTGCGCGCCGACGAGGTGGCGAGCCTCGTCGCGACGCTCTGCGCCGACGAGTCCGGCGCGATCAACGGTCAAGCGATCCCGCTCGACGGAGGCCAGGTGATGAAATGACGAACGCCATCGACTTCGTGGTCGTGCCCGACTGGCCTCCGCCGAAGGGCTACGCGAACGGCGCGATCGCGCGCGGGCCGACGCTCTTCGTCGCCGGGCAGATCGGCTGGCGCCCCGACGGCGCGTTCGCGAGCGACGACCTCGCCGAGCAGTTCGCGCAGGCGCTCGACAACGTGATCGCAGTCGTGCGCGCGGCCGGCGGCGCGCCCGAGAGCGTCGCGAAGATGACCGTGTACGTGACCGACGTGCCCGCGTACCGCGCGAGCCTCAAGGCGTGCGGGCAGGCGTGGCGCGCCCGCTTCGGCCGTCACTTCCCGGCGATGGCGCTCGTCGGCGTCA
>DASYCF010001116.1:0-3810 GCA_036500365.1 Byssovorax sp. | reverse complement strand
GTCGTCGCGCGTCGGCGCGAAGCAGAGGAGCAGCGCGGCGCCCGGGCTCGAGTCGCGCGTGACGGGCGCCCCGCCGCGATCGTGGGCCACCCACACGGGCGCGAAGTCGCCGCGCTCGGGCGCGCGCGGCAGCGTGTAGCGAGAGACCAGCATCGTGTGAACGTCGCGAGCGCGCGCTGGCGCTCAGGGCGTCGTGAAGCCGCCGCCCTCGCCGGGCGACGTCGACGGAGGCATGTCGCTCGTGCTGGTGCAGGCCTGGCATTGCGACGTGGTCGTACAACCAGCGTCCGTGGACGTCGTCGCGCAGCCGCTATCGCAGCTCGCGCAGCCGCTATCGCAGCTCGCGGTCCCCGTCATGCAGTGCGCGCAGGTCGTGTTCGTGCAGCCCGTGCTCGTGCAACCCGTGTGGGTCGTGCAGCTCGTGTGGGTCGTGCAGCCCGTCTGGGTCGTGCACGCGGTCGTCGTGCACCCCCCCGTCGTCGAGCAGGCCGTGGCATGGCAGGTCGCCACGGCGCACGACGCGGCGCTCTCGACGTTCGGCCCGCAGCCGCCACCGACGGCGAAGACGTTCGCCGACGCGAGCAAGGAGATGAGGATGACCCCGAGTTCCGTCTTCATGATGCCCCTCCGAGAAGAAGTAAGAGGCCGAGGCATAGCAAAGCCTCGACAGAAGTCGAGACCTGGCCCCTGCTCGGGGGCGCCACGGCGCGTCTCGGTCGCCGCTGCCCGTCGAGTCGTCGAGCGGACGCGCGACCTCCCGGCGTCAGGGCGTCGTGAGACCTCCGCCGCTGCCCGGCGAGCAGGTCGACGACGGCATGTCGCTCGTCGTCGTGCAGCTGCTCGTCTCCGTGCAGCCGGTCGTCGTCGTGCAGCTGCCGCAGGCGGTGTCCGTCGTGCATGACACCGACGTGTCGCAGCTCGTCGTGCAGCTCGTCTCGGTCGTGCAGTGCGCGCAGCTCGGGTTGGTGCAGCTCGTGTGCGTGCAGCCCGTGTGCGTCGAGCAGGCGGTGGTTTGGCAGCTCGCCGCGGCGCACGACGCACCCGACTCGACCTGCGTGTCACAGCCGCCGAGCGCGACGAGGTTGGCCGACGCGAGCAGCGAAATGAGGATGACCGAGAGTTCGTTCTTCATGGGTTCCCTCCGATGTTCCCAGCAAGCAAGAGACCTAGTCGTACCAGAAAGCGCGCGGCCGCGGTAAGCCTCGGGGCCGGCGGGCCGAGGCGGGAGCGACGCATGGAGGACGTGACGATCGACGCGATCACCGCGGGCTTCACGCTCGCGCAGCGGCGCCGCGGCCATCGCACGTCGACCGACGACCTGCTCACCGGCTGGTACGCCATGGAGCAAGTCGCCGCGCCGGCGCGCGCGCTCGACCTCGGGAGCGGCGTCGGCTCCGTCGCGCTGCTCGTCGCGTGGCGCGCCCCGGAGGCGCGCATCATCGCCGTCGAGGCGCAGGACGAGAGCGTCGCGCTGCTTCGCGAGAACGTGGCGCGGAACGGCCTCGACGGGCGCGTCACCGTCGTCCACGCCGATCTCCGCGAGGGGAGGTTCGCCGATGAGGCGTGCGAGCTCGTGACGGGCACGCCGCCGTACTTCGACGTGCGCGCCGGCGTCGTGCCCGCCGACTCGCAGAAGGCGCACGCGCGGTTCGAGCTCCGCGGCGACGTGCGGGACTACGCGATCGCCGCGCGCGCCGCGCTCGCCCCGGGTGGGCGGTTCGTCTTCTGCTTCCCGTCGGCGCAGCGGCCGCGCGCCGAGACCGCCGTCGTCGCCGCCGGGCTCGCCGTGGTCCGCGCGCGCGAGGTCGTGCCGCGCGCCGGGCTCCCCCCGCTGTTCACCCTCTTCGCGTGCGCCCTCGCCGAGGAGGCCCGCGCGCCCGCGACCGAGGAGCCGCCGCACGTGGTGAGGGGCGCCGACGGCGCTCCGACGGCCGCGCACGCCGCCGCGCGCGCGACGTTCGGCTTCGGCCCGTAGCCGCGGGTTGCCGCGCCGCCCTTCCCGGGCGAAAGTGCGCGCTTCGAAGGGAGCACGGGCGGAGTTGTCAGCGGATCTCGAACGCGATGAGGGCGCGCCGGACGAAGGCGAGGGTTGCGACGTCGTGCGCGCGGTGCTCGACGCCACGTCCGCGGCCGTCGTGCTGTTCGTCGACGAGATCGTCCGCCACGTGAACCCAGCCGCCGAGGCGCTGCTCGGCGCCGCGTCTGCCGTGCTCGTCGGCTGCCGCATCGACGAGCTCTGCTCGCGCGCCTCGTTCGGCGACCTCGGTCGCGCGCTGGCGCCGCTCGCGCGCACGGAGGTCACGCTCCGCAGCGGCGCGGTCGCGTTCGTCGACGCGCGCGCGCTCCCGCCCCTCCCGGGGAGCGCCGCGCGCGTCGTCATCGTCACGCTGCACGAGTCGCCGCTCGGTGATCTCGGCGCCGATCCGCGCGCCACGCAGCGGCTCATCCGTCTGCAGGCCGTCACGTCGCTCTTGTCTCGCGCGATCTCGGTCGCCGAGGTGGGGGAGGTCGTCGTGCGCTACGCCGTCGAGGCGACGGGCTCGAACACGGGCGGCGTCCTCTACACGGTGACGGCCGACGGCGCCGCGCTCGAGCTCTGCGCCCACCACGGGACGCCTGATCTGCGACGCCTCGGCCTCGGGCACATCGCGATCGAGTCGCCGCTCCCGGCCGCGTTCGCCGCGCGCACGCGCCGCGCCGTGTGGGTCGAGACCGCGGAGGACTACGAGCGGCTCTACCCGACCCTCGCCGCGTCGCTCCGGCCCGAGACGCGCGCGAACGCGCTCTGCGTCCTGCCGCTCGTCGTCTCGGACCGCGTGCTCGGCGTCATCGGCATGGGCTTCACGAACGAGCACCCGTTCGCGCCGAGCGAGCGCGCGTTCATGCTCACCCTCGCGGAGCAGTCCGCGCAGGCGCTCGACCGCGCGCGCGCCTACGAGCGCGAGCGGACGGCGCGGGCCGACGCCGAGCGGGCGCGGCGCGCGCGCGAGGAGCTCCTCGCCGTCGTCGCGCACGACCTCAAGAACCCGCTCGGCGCGATCGTCCTCGCCGCGAGCGCCATGGAGCGGCGCGCGGACGCGACCGAGCTCGGCGAGAGCACGCGCCGCTACGCCGAGCACATCTTGCAGGCCGCCGACCGCATGGCGCGCCTCACGCGCGATCTCCTCGACGCGGCGAGCATCGAGGCGGGCCGCCTCTCGCTGTCGCCGCGCGCCGGCGTCGACCTCGGCGTCCTCGTCGACGAGGCGATCGCGCTGCAGGCGCCCTACGCCGACAAGAAGGCCATCGCGATGCGCCGCGAGATCGTCGGCGGCGCGATGGTCGTGGCCGATCGCGATCGCATCGCGCAGGTGCTCGCGAACCTCGCGTCGAACGCCGTGAAGTTCACGCCCGACGGCGGCGAGGTGCGCGTCACGATCGAGACCCTCGGCGACGCGGTCACCGTGCGCGTCGCCGACAGCGGGCCCGGCATCTCGCCCGATCAGCTCGGCCGCCTCTTCGACCGCTTCGAGCCCGGCGAGCACGAGCGCAGCGAGACGGGCCTCGGCCTCTACATCGCGAGGGGCATCGTCGAGGCGCACGGCGCCGCGCTCGACGTCGCGACCGAGCTCGGCCGCGGCACGACGTTCAGCTTCTCGCTCCGCGCCGTGGGGTGAGCCCGCGCTTCACTTCGGCGCGCGCAGGAGCGCTGCGAGGCGAGCGGGCGTCATCAGCGGGACGAGCCGCTCGTCGGCCAGCGGCTCGATGGGCGCGATCTGCGCGAAGTCGACCGAGAAGAAGCGCGTGATCGTGCGCTCCATGACGCCCCAC
>DASYCF010001115.1:0-6079 GCA_036500365.1 Byssovorax sp. | reverse complement strand
TCGTCGACGCCGTGATCCGCGGCGCGGCCGACGTCGGCGCCACGTTCGCCTACACGGAGCCGAACGCCGCGGTGAAGCGCGCCGGCTGGGGCCGCGCCGACGTCCGCGTCCTCGGCCTGGCCGGTCCGATCCCGTGCGACGTCCTCGCGGCGAGCATCGGCGTGCCGGTCGCGCTCATCCGCGCCGTGCAGCGCGCGATCGGCCCGGAGGCGACGCCCGAGCTCCGCGCCGCGTCGCGCCCGCTCTTCGACACCGACACCTTCGTCGAGGCGAGGCCCGAGCACCTCGACCCGCTGTGCGCGCTGCTCTCGCACATGGCCGAGGAGCGACCGCTCACGATCCCGCCGCCGCCCGGCTGAAGCGCGCGCCCTTACTTCACGAAGCGGTAGCCGACGCCGCGCACGGTCACGAGGTGGCGCGGGTCGGTGGGATCCTCCTCGAGCTTCGTGCGCAGCTGGAGGACGAAGTTGTCGATCGTGCGAGGCGTGCCGTGGTGCGCGGGCCCCCACACCGCGGCCTGGATCTGCTCGCGCGAGAGCACGCGGCCGGACGCCTCGACGAGACAGCGGAGGACATCGAACTCGGTGGCCGTGAGCTCGACGCGCGTGCTCCCTCGCGTGACCTCGCGCGTCGACGGGTCGACGACGAGCGTGCCGGCACGGAGGGCGGCGCCGTCGCCGCGCGCGATCGCGTCACGCCGGAGGGCCGCCTTGACCCGCGCGAGCACCTCCGCCAGGCCGAAGGGCTTCGTGATGTAGTCCTCCGCGCCGAGCTCGAGGCCCATGACCTTGTCCATCTCGGCGCCGCGCGCGCTGAGCATGATGATGGGCACGCGCCGGCCCTCGCTCCGCAGCGTGCGCAGGATCTCGAAGCCGTTCAGGCGCGGGAGCATCACGTCGAGGATCAAGAGATCCGCGTTCGTCTCGCGCGCGAGCGCGAGACCCTCCTCGCCGTCCTTCGCGACGAGGACGGCGTATCCCTCGGCCGTGAGGTTCATCTCGAGGCCCATGGAGATGCTGTCGTCGTCCTCGACGAGCAGGACGGTGCGCTGCGGCGCGGCGGCGGAGGGTCGGCTCATCGCGGGCGTTCGGCGGTCGGCCGAGCGCTCGACCTTTATCACGTCTCGTCGGCGGGTTCCTCGATCCGGACGAGCGCGTGGCGCGGCGGCGGCCGGGTCGGCACGTGGAGCGTGAACGCGCTGCCGCGGCCGGGCGCGCTGTCGACCTCGACGCGACCGCGGTGCGCCCGCATGACGTGCTGCACGATGGCGAGCCCGAGGCCCGAGCCCTCTTGCTGTCGCGCGAGCAGATCGTCGACGCGGTAGAACTTCTCGAAGATGCGCTTGTGCTCCGTGCGCGCGATGCCCTTGCCGTTGTCGCGCACCGTGAGGGCGACCGTCGGCCCGGCCGCGCGCGCCGAGATCTCGATGCGGCGCGGCTGCCCGCCGTACTTGTAGGCGTTCGAGAGCAGGTTCACGAGCGCGTCGACGAGCGCGCCCTTGTCGCACCACACGTGCGGCGTCTCCGCGGCGACGTCGACCACGAGATCGACGTCGCGCCGCTCGCGCGTGGGCTCGAACGCCTGCACGGCCTCGTCGACCACGGACGCGACGTCTTGCTCGGCGAGCTCGTAGACGCGTCGCCCGCTCTCCATGCGACCCCAGTCGAGGAGCCGATCGATGAGGCGCTGCAGGCGCGCGCTCTCCTTGTTCAGCGCGTCGATGCAGCGGTCCTCGGCGGTCTTGTCGCCGCGGCGCAGGACGAGCGTCTCCGTGAACATGCGGATCGACGTGAGCGGCGTGCGGAGCTCGTGCGACACCTTCGACACGAAGTCCGCCTGGAGCTCCGAGAGCGTGCGCTCGCGCCGCAGGAACACCCACACCAGGATGACGCCCGTCACGAGCGTGCCGGTGAACGTGAGCACGAGGATCCCGAGCAGGAGGTTGTAGCTCGAGATGTCGAGCGCGAGCATGAGCACGCCGACGGCCGAGAGCAGCACGCCCGGCACGATGACGAGGTACACGAGCAGGCGCACGATGCGCCGGTAGTTGAGGCGCGTGTCGCGAGCCATGTGTGCTCCGTCCCTCGCGCGGTCAGCGGACCGCGCCGAGCACGAGCGGACGCTCGAGCGGCGCGCGGTCGGCGACCGTGAACGCGCCGGCGACGCGCGCGCGCACGGCCTCGACGTCCTTCGCGTCGCGCACGTGGAGGACCGCGAGGACAGAGCCGCGATCGACGCCGTCGCCGGGCGCCACCGCGAGCTCGATGCCGACGACGGGATCGACGGCCTGATCGGCGCGCGTGCGGCCCGCGCCCATCGCGACGGCGGCCAGGCCGAGCGCGAGCGGGTCGACGTCGACCACGACGCCGGCCTCGCGCGCCTCGATCGGCGCGGTGACGGGCGCGCGCGGGAGCCTCGATGGATCGCGCGCGACCTCGGCGTCGCCGCCCTGCGCCGCGATCATCCGCGCGAGGACCTCGACCGCGGCGCCGCTCGCGATCGCGCGGTCGAGCGCGGCGAGCGCCACGGCGCGATCGGGCGCAGCGCCGCCCATCACGAGCATCTCGGCGCCGAGCTCCTTCGTGCACGCGATCGTGTCGGCGGGGCCCTTGCCGTGCAGCACGTCGATCGCCTCGCGCGTCTCGAGCGCGTTGCCGATCGCGCGCCCGAGCGGGCGGTCCATGTCGGTGAGCAGCGCGGCGACCTTCTTGCCGGCCGCGGTGCCGACGCGCACGAGCGCCGTCGCGAGCGCGCGCGCGTCCTTCTCGGTCTTCATGAACGCGCCGCGGCCGACCTTCACGTCGAGGACCAGGCCGTCGATCCCCTCGGCGAGCTTCTTCGACAGGATGCTCGCGACGATGAGCGGGATCGACTCGACCGTCGCCGTCACGTCGCGGAGGGCATAGATGCGCTTGTCGGCCGGGGCGACGCGCGCGGTCTGGCCGATCATGCAGCAGCCGACGTCGCGCACGACGCGGCGGAACGAAGCCTCGTCGAGCGACACGCAGAAGCCCGGGATCGCCTCGAGCTTGTCGAGCGTGCCGCCCGTGTGGCCGAGGCCGCGGCCGCTCACCATCGGCACCTTCACGCCGCACGCGGCGACGAGCGGCGCGAGGCAGATGGACACCTTGTCGCCGACGCCGCCGGTCGAGTGCTTGTCGATCTTCGCGCCGGGCACGTCGCCGAGGTCGAGCACGTCGCCCGAGTGGAGCATCGCCCTCGTGAGCGCGACCGTCTCGGCGTCGTCCATGCCGCGGAAGAAGACGGCCATGAGCCAGGCGCTCATCTGGTAGTCGGCGAGCTCGCCGCTCCCGAGCGCCGCGATGATCCGCGCGATCTCCTCGTCCTCGAGCCTGCCTCCGTCGCGCTTCCTCGCGATGAGCTCGACCAGGGTCTCCATGCGGCCGGCAGCTTACCAGGCGCGGGCGCGCGCGCGGCGGGTGCTTCGAGGACGGCGCCGCGGTAGACCGGGCGCGCATGATCGCGAAGGCCCTCTCGGCGGCGGTGATCACCGCGCTCGTCGCCTGCAGCCGCGCCCCGACGGAGCCCGAGCCGCCCGCGCGCGACAGCGCATCTGTCGCCGGTTCGGCGGCTCCCGGCGCCTTCTCGTGCGGCGATCGCGGGCAGCCCACGTGTCCGACGCAGCGCTGGATGCGGTCGGTCATGGCGCGCACGGCCATCGCGGGCGACGGGCCCGAGCTCGCCCGCGCGCTCGAGTACGTCGCGCGCCGCGCGCCTCCCGACATGCCGACGTGGTCGTCGATCGCCCAGGCCGGGGCCGACAAAGCGCGTGCCGGCGACCTCGAGGGCGCGCGCCTCGCGTGCAAGCAGTGCCACGACGCGAACAAGCAGCGCTACCGCGACACGATCCGCGACCGCCCGTTCTGATGGCCCCGACCCTACGTCGGGTAGATCGAGAAGCAGCAGCACTTCGGGTCCTCGGCGACGTTGGCCTGCGAGCCCGCGAGCGCGCCGAGCATCGCGACGAAGCGAGCGCAGCGAGGGCCGGCCGCCCGCGACCCGCGAAGTCGCCGAGATCGCCGAGCGAGGCGCGAAGGGAACGAAGCCATGACGGTGCGCTCCGCGACGAAGGTCGTGCCCGAGTGACGCGCGCGCTGCGCCTTCGGCGGTGCGGCGACGAACCCCGGCCGGGCGAGCATGACGCGCACGCGCGGCCAGCCTTTCAGAGGTCGCACGCCTTTCGGCTACGCCACAACCCCAATCCGGCGTGCTAATCGTCGCGCATGGGCTCCGCGAGGACGCCGCCGCCGCGCCGCGGCAGGCCCAAGGGCGCGTTCTCCCAGCACCGGCGGATCGACAAGCTGGTGCTGCTCCTCCACCGATATCCGCGCGGGCTCAGCCTGTATCAGCTCGCCAACGAGCTCGGCGTCACGCCGCGATCGCTCAGGCGCTACCTCGACGAGGTGCAGAAGGAGGTCGAGCTCGCGCCGCACCGCGAGCGCGGCGGCGGGCCGGTGCTCTGGCGGCTCGCGCCGAGCGAGCTCCCGCGCAAGGTCGAGGTGCGCCGCACGCAGGCCTACGCGGTGCTGGCGGCGCGCGCGCTCTTCGAGCCCCTCCGCGGCTCCACGCTGTACGAGGAGATCGGCCTGTTCGCCGAGCGCCTCGCCGGCGTCGCGCGGAGGCCCGGTCGCGGACCGAACGCCGGCGTCGCCGACGCGCGCCTCGAGGAGCGGTTCGTCTACGTGCCGTTCGCGCCCAAGGACTACGCCGAGAAGAGCCAGGAGCTCGACGACGTGTTCCAGGCCGTCGCCGATCTGCGGCCGGTCCGCTGCACGCACGCGCGCGCCGACGGCCGGCTCGAGCGCATCGTGCTGCTTCCCTACGCGATGCTCCTCTACAAGGATGCGGTCTACTTCATCGCGGCGCGCGGCGACGACGACCCGCCGCGGGACGCGCCCGCGAGCTCACGGCGCGTCGCGGGGGCCGGCCGCGTCGAGACCTTCCTGCTCGATCGCGTGAGCGACACGGAGTGCCTCGTCGACCAGCGGTTCGCGCTGCCCGACGGCTTCGACGTGCGCGACTACCTGCAAGGGCAGTTCGGGATCTGGCAGGCGATCGGCCCCGCGCGCGACGTCGTGATCGACTTCGACGCGCGCGTCGCGGAGTTCGTGCGCACGCGCCGCGTCCACCCGAGCCAGCGCCTCGACGAGCAGGCCGACGGCGGCGTGCGCATGAGGCTCGCGCTCGGCGATCTGGCCGAGGTCGCGACGTGGGTGCTCGGCTTCGGCGGCAGCGCCAAGGTCGTCGAGCCGCCCGAGCTCGTCGCGCGCGTGGTCGCCGAGCTCGAAGGTGCTCGCTCTCGCTACCGTTGATCGCGGGGGACCGTCGTCAGCCCGCGGCGGCGAGGGCCTCGTCGATCATGCGCTGGTGCTCGGCGGGATCCGCCCAGCGGCGGCGACCCTCCTCCGGCAGGCGATCGATCGGGTCGAAATACACGTACCGCGCGCCGGGGTGAACGCTCGGGCTCTGGAAGACGCTCACGCCCGTCGTCCGGTCGTAGTGCTCGTAGCTGTGCGCGTCGCGCTTGCCGCCGCCGCCGGGCGCGTCGACGACGAACGTCGGCGTGTTGAAGCCCGCGGTCGAGCCGCGCACGTGCTTCTCGACCTCGAGCGCGGTCGCGAGCGTCGTGCGGAGATCCTCGGTGCCCTTCACGAGGTCGTGCACGTAGACGTAGTACGGGTGCACGTGCACGTGGCCGAGGCGCTTCACGAGGAGCTTCATCGTCTCGGGCGTGTCGTTCACGTTGCGCTGCATGACGCTCTGGTTTCGCACGGTGATGCCGCGCTCCATGAGCTTGTTCATCGCGCGCACCGTGATTCCCGTGATCTCGTTCGGGTGGTTGAAGTGCGTGTGGAGCGCGACCTCTTTGTGGACCTTGCGGCCGAGGTCGACGACGCGCGTCACCGCGTCGATCCACTCGTGGTCCGTGAGGATCTTCTGCGGCATCACCGCGGGGCCCTTCGTCGCGAAGCGCATCCGGCGCACGTGCGGGATGGCGAGGAGCGCGTCGCCGATCTCGGTGATCTGCTCGGCGCGGAGCTGGTAGGCGTCGCCGCCG
>DASYCF010001114.1:0-3445 GCA_036500365.1 Byssovorax sp. | reverse complement strand
GTCATCGAGCGCGGCGCGCGCGCCGTCGACGATCTGCCGCCCGGGCCCACGCGCGAGGCCGTCGCCCGCTTCCTCGAGCGCTTCGGCGACCGCGCGGTGCGCGAGGCCGAGCTCGCCCAGCCGCGCTGGCGCGAGGAGCCCGCGCCCGTCCTCGCCATGCTCGCGTCTGCGCTGCGCGCGCCCCCGGGGGAGGCCGAGCGCGCCCTCGCTCGCGCGCGCGCCCACGCCGACGCCGAGCTCGCGCGGCTCGAGCAGCGCGTCTCGTCGATCGAGCTCGCGGTCGTCCGCGCCCTCGTCGAGCGCACGCAGCGCTTCACGCGGCTCCGCGAGCGCATGCGCACGTGGGTCACGCGCGTGCTCGGGATGCTGCGCGTCGTCGCGCTCGACGTCGACCGGCGTCTCCGCCGCATCGATCCGTCGCTCCCGAAGGGCGGCGTCTTCTTCTGCACGTTCGACGAGCTCACGGCGGCGCTCGCGAGCGGGCGCGCCGAGCTCGCCCCCGTCGCGCGCCTGCGTGAGGCCGAGCACCTGCGCGACGCGGCGCGGCCCGATCCCGCGGCGACCTTCGTCGGCCGGCCGACGTCGGCGGGCCTGCCTCCCGCGTCGGGCGTCGCGCTCGTCGGGCTCGCGGCGAGCGCCGGCGTGGTCGAGGGGCGCGCGCGCGTGCTCCCGCCTGGCGCCGTCGATCTCGACAGCGTGCGCGCCGGCGAGATCCTCGTCTCGCGCACCACCGACGTGGGGCTCTCGCCGCTGTTCCTCGTCGCCGCTGGCGTGGTGACCGAGCTCGGCGGGCCGCTGTCGCACGCGGCGGTCGTCGCGCGCGAGTATGGAATCCCCGCCGTCGTGAGCGTGCCCGGCGCGACGACGACGCTGCGCACGGGCGATCGCGTGCGCGTCGACGGCGACCGTGGCGTGGTGCACCGCCTCGACGAGCGCACGGGTCGATCGATGCCGCCGCCGTCGATGCGCGACCCGTTCGAGCCGCTGTCCGAGATCGTCGAGTGAAGGGCGCGCTCACGTTCGTCGTGCGCGAGGGCGACGGCGCCACGGCGCGCGACGTCTTGGCGAAGGTCGGCGGCCTCGCGCGCGCCGCGGCCGACGAGGGGCGCGCCTTCGTGGGCGGGCGCAGGCTGACGCCGGACGAGCCGCTCGCGCCCGGCGACGAGGTCGAGGTGCACGCGGCGCGCGCCGCGCCGTCGCTCGCCGTCACGATCCTCGCGTCGAAGAAGGGCCTCGTCGTCGCCGACAAGCCCGCGGGCCTGCCGACGACGGCGGACCGGCGCGGCAGCGCCTCGCTGCTCGACGCGATCGCCTCGATGCGCGGCGTCGACGTCGCCACGCTGCACGCGGGCTCGCGCCTCGACGTCGGCGTGAGCGGCGCCGTGCTCGTCGCGACGACGACGCGCGCGACGAAGGCGCTCGCCGACGCGCGCGAGGCCGGCGAGGTGCACCGCCTCTACGTCGCGCTCGCGGCGGGAGAGCTCGACGGCGAGGGCGCGTGGGACGCGCCGATCGGCGAGGCGCGCGCCCCCGGCGGCCGGTCTCTCCCCGCCGCGCACGGCCACCGCGAGCGCAAGGCCGTCACGCGCTGGCGCGCCGTCGCCCGCGCGCCCGGCGTCACCTTGCTCGCGCTCACGCCGGTCACGGGTCGATCGCACCAGCTCCGCGTCCACGCCGCGCTCGCCGGCCTGCCGCTCCTCGGCGACCGCGACCACGGCGGCCCGCGCCAGCTCGCCCTCGCGGGCGGCAAGGTCGTTCCGTGCGGCGACCGCGTCGCGCTGCACGCGCTGCGGGTCGAGGTCGCGTCGCTCGACGTCGCCGCCGAGAGCCCCGTGCCCGACGCGATGCGCGCCCTCTGGTCGGCCGTCGGCGGCGACCCGGCGGCGTGGGCCGCGCTCGAACCCCCCCGGTGATGCGCTAGCATCAGCTCGTGCAGCACTACACCGACGACGACGGCTTCAAGGCCATCGATAGTCAGGTCGCGTGGTTGTTCAAGGCCGCGCAACCGCCCGGTGACCATCCGCGCGGCGCATACTTCACGACGCTCGGAGCCGACGCGACCAACCTCGCGCTGAGGCTCCGCATCCCGACCGAGAAGACGCGTTGGTTCTTCTCGTTCGTCGACGTCGGCGACCTCAAGCCGCTCGAGGGCGGTCGCGGTCGCTACATCTTCTATTCGCCTCACGACTACGTTGTTGGTCGAGAGCGACAGCTCGACAGCGGGCGGAGGCCCTCGTGATCGGCGGAGCCGATATGGTCCTCGTGGGCCACGTGCTCGACGACGACGTGGAATACCTGCGGAGGTGTCTACGCGCGCTGTGGCCGCACGCCGTGGTGCAGCGCGCCGACGCCGACTGCTGGCGCGACTTCGACTCGACGGCGCGACCCGGCGACGAGTTCTTCGTCTTCCGCGATGCAGCAGCGGCGTCGACGTGGAACGCCGACGGAGCGACGACGGAGAACGCCGACCTGATGCTTCACGTCCTCTTCGATGAGGCCGCCGCCACGTTCGTGGTCGATGACGACCGGGGCGAGCTGGCTGCGGCTCTCCGGGACGTGATGGATGGTCTGCGCCTGAAGCGTCTGCCGCTCCGCGAGGTCGCATGACGGACGATCCTCGCGCAGCGCGACTCAAGGAGCTGATCTTCGGTGCGCGCATCGGCTGGCTTTTGGCGAGCGACGAGCAGGTGCGTCTCCAGCGCTACCTCGCCGAGCTCGACGAAGTCGCTCGACACATTCCCTCGACCACCGCGGTTCCCGCTGACGCCTTCGGCGCGATCAGCGCGAACCCCGCCGCATTCAAGCCGTTTATCCAGACGCTCGCGTTGCCGATGACCGCCGCGATTCGAGCAGCCGCCTACTGCGTGCTCTCTGGCGGCGAGGTGAAGGAGCTGTCGCTCTCGTATCAGCGAAGGCAGGTCGTCTCGCTGAGCGTGGCCATCGAGCTCTCGGACGGCACGGTCGCGAACTTCTCGTCGACCGAGCTCTGGGACGTCGAGTTCGTCCGGCATCTCGGGCTCATCAAGCTCGGCAAGACGCCGGTGATCGACGGGTACTTCGCGTTCGCCGAGGCGTGACGTGCGCGTCGTCGCCGTCGCAGACACCCACCTCCACCACCGCGGCTACGACCTGCCCGACGGCGACGTCTTCGTGCACGCGGGCGACCTCTGCCGCGAGGGCACGTTCCGTGAGCTCGAGGTCGCCGCGCGCTGGATCCAGTCGCTGCCGCACCCGACGAAGATCGTGGTCGCCGGCAACCACGACTGGCCGTTCGCGCGGAGCCCCGAGGCGGCGCGCGAGGTGCTGGGCGACGGTGTCATCTACCTCGAAGACGCGGTCGCCACGATCGACGGCGTGCGCTTCTGGGGCAGCCCGTGGCAGCCCGAGTTCTGCGCGTGGGCGTTCAACCTGCCCCGCGGTCCCGAGCTCGCCGAGCGGTGGGCGG
>DASYCF010001113.1:0-3002 GCA_036500365.1 Byssovorax sp. | reverse complement strand
GATCGCGTCGTTCACGCCGTCGCGCGAGCCGCTCGCGATGTGCGTCGGCGGGACGACGACCTGGACCTGCGTGTCGAACGTGACCACGCTCACGACGTCGTCCTCGTGCAGGCGATCGACGGCCGCGGTCGCCGCGCGGATGGCGTTGCGGATGCGCGAGCCCTTCATCGATCCCGATCGATCGATGACGAGCGCGAGGTTGACGGGCGCGCTCGCCTTGCCCTTCGTCGCGCCGTCGGCCGCGACCTCGATCATGATGAACTCGTCGCCGCCGGGCGCGAGCTTGGCGTGGCCGAGCCGCGCCTCGACCGAGAGCGTGCCGTTCGCCGTGAAATGAGACGGATCCGCGTCGACCGGGGTCGCGCTGTCGGCGGCCGCCTCGGGCGTCGCCTCGGCGGCGAGGGCCGCGGCGTCACGGTGGAACCCGCCGTCGGGCGTCAGCGAGTAGACGGACACGCTCGTGAAGAGCATCCCGGCGGCGGCGAGGCAGGCGACGTGGATGGGCTTCATGGGTCTCCTCGAGACAACGCGCCGCGCGCGATGTTCTTACAGCGCCGCGTTCTCCGACGGACCAGCCGGCGAAACGATCTCGGGCGCGGCGAAGTCCGCGGCCGTGCGCACGCCGAACCGCGCGAGGGTCGCCCGCGGCGGGATGCTCCCGATGAGCACCATCACCGCGTCGTACGGCACCGACTCGGGCGCCCCGCCCGCGCAGAGCGAGGCCGCCTGCCTCGACAGCGCCGCGATCTCGGTCGAGAAGCGCAGCGCGACGCGGCCGCCCTCGGCGAGGCGCTTCACCTCGGCGATGTTGCGGGATTTCCCGCGCGTGAACGTCGGCCCGCGGTGCACGATCGTCACGCGCGTCTCGGGCTGCCGGGCGAGCGCGATCGCCGCCTCCATCGCGACGTCGCCGAGGCCGACGACGATCACGCGCTTTCCCGCGAAGCTCTGCGCGTCGAAGAGGTGGTAGTGCACGCGCGCCTCGACGGCGGAGTCGAGCTCGAACGGGAGGCGCCGGGGCGTGCCGCGCTGGCCGATGGCGAGGAGCACGGCGCGCGCGCGTCGCTCGGTCCGCGAGCCGCCGTCCTTCGGCTGCGTCGCCACGTGGAAGAGCTCCCCGCGCTTCGCGACCTCGACGACGCGCGTGTCCTCGACGACGGGCAGCTTCTCGCGCCGGACGATGCGGAGCCAGTGCGACAAGAGCTCCTCCTTCGTCGACTCCTCGAGCCACAGGCTGCCCTCGACGGGGAGCTCGAGCGGCTGATCGAACACGAGCTTGCCGCGCGGGAAGCTCTTGATGCTCTGCGCGACCGAGCCCTGCTCGACGACCTCGAACGCGAGGCCGAGCTCCTTCGCGCGGAGCGCCGCGGAGAGGCCCGCCGGGCCGGCGCCGACGATCACGAGGTCGAGCGCGCCCGCCGCTCCGCGCCCGCGCCGCGCCTTGGCGATGGCGTCGACGGTGCGCGCGCCCTGCGCGATCGCGTTCTTGATGAGCGGCAGGCCCGTGATGTCGCCAGCGAGGTAGAGCCCGGGCACGTCCTCGCTCTCGAGCGCGGCGTCGATGCGCGGCCGATCGCCGACCGGCTCGCCCTCGGTGATGCGGAGCGAGCCGTTGGGGCAGCGCTGCTCGCACAGCGTGAGGCCGCAGCACGCCTCGGGCCGCGCGACGACGGCGACGTACTTGTCGACCTCGAGCACGTCGTACGGGCACGCGTCGACGCACGCCGAGCAGCCGAGGCAGCTCGTCACGTCGATCTGCGGCAGCCGCACGCGCGCCGGGGGCGCGGTGATGGCGGGCTGCGCCGCGCGTGCTCGCGCCGCACGCCGCCTCGCGAGGAGGGCCGGCGCCGCGCGCGCGCCGATCCAAGCGAGGCACGCGGCCGCGGCGGCGACGATGGCCCAGAGCCACGGCGCGCCGCCGCGTCGCCCGGGGTCGGGCAGGGGAGTCTCGCGCGCGACGGCGAGCGCGGCATCCCACGCCGCGGGCCGATCGCTCGTGTGCTGGGCCGCGCACACGCCGGTCGCCCTCGCAGATGGTCGGTCGAGCGGCAGGGGCGCCTGGTGCTCGTCGAGGCAGCTCGAGACGCGCTCGCCTGGCCTGAAGCAGCGCGCCGCAGGATCGACGGCCCACGCGGCGTCGTGACATCCGGCGCACGCGGCGACCGGGACGAGCGCGACCGTCACGGGGTGGTCTGCGCGGTAGCTCGTGGCCGACGTGTCCTCGCGCTCGACCCCGGTCGCGTAGTGCTTCGGTGGGAGCCCGGGCTCGAAGACGACGCCCTCTTCGCCGCGGTGCACCTCGTGGCATGTCGCGCAGCGCATGGCCCCGGACGCCATCGCGCGCGCGTGGCCCGGGCGGCGCGGCGCGTGCTCACCGTGGCAGGCCGTGCACGCCGAGCTCGGGACGAGCGCCTGGTCGGTCCGCTTCGAAAAGCCGTCGACGTGGCACGCGCCGCACGCGAGGCCTGCGCGCGCGTGCGGGGGCGAGAGCGCGCCTGGCGACAGGTACCCGCCGCCGGGAGGCGCCGCGATCGCCGCGAGGCCGAAGCCGACGAACGCGGCCGACGCCGCGGCGATCATCGCGCGACCCCGCGCGACGTCGGTGCTCGGCCCGCGTGGCGCCGGCGCCTTCTTGTGGCCGCGCCCGCCGTCGGCCGCGAGGTCGCTGCGAAACAGCGTCTTGTTGTCGCCGCTCACGAGCGACCTCGGAGGATCGCGACGGCGACGTGCACCACAAGCGCGGCGATGGCCGCGGCGAAGGTGACGACGTGGACGGGGAGCCCGGCGCGCAGGGCGAACGTGAGCGCGCGCTGAGCCGGCACGGCGCGGAGCTCGACGACGATCTTCACGAGCTCCTCGAGGCCGGCGAGCCGCTCCTTTCCACGGCCGCCGAGCTTGACGTCGATGGCCGCGCGGAGACGCTGCTCCTCCTCGCGCAGCGTGCGTCCGGACGCGGCGAGCATCAGCGGGCCGAGCCAGCTCTTCGTGTACGGCAAGAGGGT
>DASYCF010001112.1:0-2723 GCA_036500365.1 Byssovorax sp. | reverse complement strand
CGGGCGCGCGCTCGACGCCGGGCGCGACGAGGCGGCCGCGCGTCATCACCTCGTACTTCGCCTGAGGGTAGCGCGGCACGGCGTCCGGCTCGGCGAGGCCGCCGGGCTCGACGACGCGCCCGTCGCTCCCGTACTTGTCGGTCGCGCCGAGCGTGTGCAGCGCCTCGTGCGCGACGACCGCGAGCGCGTAGTCGGCCGACGTCGCGTCGAGGTCCACGCTGACGGTGCCGACGCGTCCGCCCGGCTCGCTGTCGCCCTCGACGCTCACGCGCGTCCTCGAGGCGCGCGGCCGCGCGGAGACGTAGATGCGCGCGTCGAAGGCGCGGCGGTTCACGCTAGCTCGCGCGTCGACGTCGCGCGTCCACATCGTCAGCGCAAGGCTGTGGGTGATCGCGGCCCACAGGCCGTCGGCGTCGGCGCGCGGGGGCGGCGCGCCGTCGATCGGGCCGAGCACGGTGAAATGGAACGGCGCGGGCCCGCCCTGCCGATAGCGGCGCATCTCGGCGTCGAGCGCCGCGTCGAGGGCCACCGCCCGCTCGACGAGCGCGGGCACGGCGCCCTCGTCGATGGGCGCCGCGCGCACGACGACGATCGCGACCTCGAGCGTGCGCCGCCACTCCGTCCGCGCGCGCCGCGACCGCACGTCGGTCACCGCGTACGCGATCACGACGACGAGGATGGACAGCAGCACCGCGACGCGCGCGCGGCGGAACAGCGTCGAGCGCTCGTCGTCGCGCGGCACGCGCGATCGTTGCCACATCGGCGCGCCGGCGTCGGGCTCGTTCGGCGGCGCGCCGGGGTCAGCGCTGGACGGGTCCGCTCGCGAGGCCCACCGGCGGCGTGAGCGCGCGCTCGCCCGTCCCGTCGAGGTTCGACGTGCTGATCCCGAGCTCGAGCTCGTTCGGATCGTCGCCGTACGACTGCGAGAACAGGAGGTGCTGCTCGTCGGGCGTGAGCGAGAAATACCCGCGCGAACCGGCCGGCGACATCGCGAAGAAGATTTGCATCGGCTCGTTCAGCGCGGGCCCGGCGGCGAACAGGATGTCCGTCGTCTCGGCGCCGTCGCCGCCCGCGGCGCCGCCGCTCGTGCCACCCGCGGCGGCGCCGCCGTCACCGCCGCCGCACGCGGCGCAGGCGATCGCGCACGCCGCCGCGAACAAGAAAGCCGCTCGACTCATCGTCCACCTCCACGCGGCGAAGTCCTCGCGTGCAAGCGGCGCGGCCCACGAATCGTCAGCTCGAGAGGTTGCCCTTGCCGATGATGGTCCAGTCGTCGTGCGCGTGGCCGCCGGCGATGTAGCGGTCCATGAGCGCTGCGATCGCGGGCAGCACCGCGAGGTCGACGCCCCCGCGCGCGCTCTCCTCGAGCATGAGGCGCGCGTCCTTCCGCGCCATGCCGAGCTCCCACGACGCGTCGCCGAACTGCGCCGCGATCATGCGCTGGGCGCGCGCGCCGACCATGCCGGCCGGGTTGAAGATCTCGAAGAGCTTCGCCGCGTCCGTCGGCGCCACGCCGAGCGCCTTGCCGAGGCCGAACACCTCGGCGACGCCCGACGTGAGGAACATGAGGAACAGGTTCCCGAGCAGCTTGAAGCTCGCGGCGCGGCGCGGGTCGTCGCCGAGGTCGACGAGCTTGCCGGTCATCTTCGCGAGCGCGGGCGACACGGCGTCGACGCGCGCGCGCTCGCCGCACACGAGCATGATCCCGGTCGACTCGAGCGCGTTCTGCGGACCCATGAAGACGGGCGCGTGCACGAAGCCAAAGCCGCCGGACGTCCACCTCGCGGCGCGCGCGGCGGCGCCGGTCGCGCTCGTCGTCGTGTGGTCCACGATCGTGACGCCCGGCGTGAGCCCGGGGCGCGCGGCCTCGAGCACGGCGTCGACCGCGGCGTCGTCCGAGAGGATGACGTGCACGCGCGCCGCTCCGCGGGCCGCCTCGGCCGCGTCGTCGAACGGCGTCACCTGCTCGCCGGCGAGCGCGCGCGCCTTCGCCGACGTGCGGTTCCACACGCGCACCGCCTCACCGCGGCGCGCGAGCGCGCGGACGAAGCCCGAACCGAGGAGCCCAGCGCCGAGGAACGCGATCATGGCGCCACGCTAGTCGATCCTTCGGCGACCCGCGGGGGGAGGCTCGCACCAAAATGCGCGGCTCGCGCGGCCCCCGAGATCGCACGGCGCGACCGGCTCCGGGGCGCCGCGCGGTGTATCCTCTCGCCCGCATGCCCACGCGCGCCGCCTACGTCGGGATCGATCTCGGGACGACCAACTCCACCGCCGCCGTGTTCGACGGCGAGACGGTCACGCTCGTGCGCAACGGCCAGGGCGCGACGCTCACGCCGAGCGTCGTGCGCATCGACGCGCGCGGCAACGTGACGGTCGGCGCGAAGGCGCGGCGCTTCCTCGAGGGCGACGCGAACAACACGCGCGCCGAGTTCAAGCGCCTGATGGGCACGAGCGAGGAGCTCGACTTCGCCGCGGCGAAGACGAAGAAGCGCCCCGAAGAGCTCGCGGCCGAGGTGCTGAAGGCGTTGCGCGCCGACGTCGGCGAGCAGATCGGCTTCGTGCCCGCGCGCGCCGTCATCTCCGTGCCCGCGCTGTTCGAGCTCCCGCAGAGCGCGGCCACGAGCGAGGCCGCGCGCCTCGCCGGCTTCCAGAAGATCGAGCTGATCCAGGAGCCCGTGGCCTCGGCGCTGGCGGCCGGCTGGTCGCGCGACGACGCGGCG
>DASYCF010001111.1:0-2241 GCA_036500365.1 Byssovorax sp. | reverse complement strand
GATAGTGGGATGGGCGCCTCGTCGAGTGAGGCCGCTCTCTCGCCGCGGTGAGATCGATGCCGAGCGACTCCACTCCGCCCCACGACGACGCGGCCGCCGCCACCACGACGCAGCCGACCGAGCGCACCCTCGCCGCGACTCCGCCGGCGCCGGGCGCCGCGCGCGAGCGGAGCCCGTCCACGCCCGACGTCGTCGAGCCCGCCCTGCCGCGCGCGATCGGCCGCTACGACGTCGTGCGGCTGCTCGGCGAGGGGGCGATGGGCCGCGTGCTGCTCGCGCACGACAAGGTGCTCGACCGCGAGGTGGCCCTCAAGCACCTGCGCGCCGATCTCGCCATCCCACGCGACGTGCGCGCCGCGCTCGTGACGCGCATGCAGCACGAGGCGCGCGCCGCCGCGCGCGTGCCGCACCCGAACCTCGTCGTGCTGCACGACATGGGCGAGGACCCCGTCGTCGGCCTGTTCCTCGTGTTCGAGTTCGTCGACGGCCCGACGCTGAAGGAGCGGCTGTTCGACGGGCCGCTGTCGCCGGTCGAGGTCGCGCGGCTCGCGCGGGAGCTCGGCGCGGCGCTCACGTGCGCGCACAGCGCCGGCGTTCTGCACCGCGACGTGAAGCCCGAGAACGTGATGCTCTCCAGGGCCGGCGCGAAGATGGCCGACTTCGGCATCGCGCGGGTCCCCGACTCGACGCTGACGCACCAGGGCGGCCTGCTCGGCACGCCGGCGTACAGCGCGCCGGAGACGTTCGCGTCGGGCGCGTTCTCGCCTGCGAGCGATCAGTTCTCGCTGGCGGCGACCGTCTACGAGGCGGCGTCAGGGAAGCGCGCGTTCCCCGGCGACGACGCGGTGAGCGTGGCCGCGAAGATCCGGGACACCTCGGCGCCGCGGGTCGCGGAGTCGGTCGGTCTGCCGCGCGAGGTCGACGACGTGCTCGCGCGCGCGCTCGAGCGGGTGCCGGGCGATCGCTTCCCGAGCTGCGAGGCGTTCGGCGCGGCGTTCGCGCGCGCGGTGCTCGGCGGCGCGGGCGACGTCGACGCGGGCGGCGAGTCGGCGAGGTCGCCGCCGACGGTCGACGCGCCGCGCGAGCGCAAGCTCGTCCAGGTGCTCATCGGCGGGGCCGTCGTCGTCGTCACGGCGACGCTGCTCGTGCGCGCGGGGCTGCGCTCGCTCGACGGTCACACGGACGACGCGCAGCCCGCGCCCACCGCGAGCGCCACCGTCGAGCCCACCGTCACCGCGGCGCCGGCGCCGTCCCCCTCCGCGCGGCACGCGAGGCGCCACGCAGCACCCGCGGCGCCGAGCGCGTCGGTCGCCCCCTCGTCGTCGTCGTCAGCGGCTCCGCCCGTCGGTTCGGGCTCCGCGTCGCCGGCCGCCGCGCCGTCGTCGTCGGCATCGGCCGCCGCCTCTGCCTCTGCGCCCTCGGCCCGGGCGTCGGCCGCTCCATCCGCGAGCGCCCCGTCACCTGCGCCGAGGAGCTCGTCCCCGGCGCCGCGCAAGCCCTGACGCGCGCGTCGAGGGTGCACGTCCGCGCGCGTACGAAGTAAGATCGCCGTCCATGGCGCGTCCGCTCCTGCCGATCCGCGTGCGCGCCGCGCTCGTCGTCGCCGTCGCAGGCGCAGCGCTCGTCGCAGCTCCGAGGCGCGCCGCCGCGACGCCGCTGAGCACGTTCATCCAGGGCGAGGTCTCCGCGCCGACGCTGACGCTCGATCACGGCTCGACGTCGACCGCGCTCACCGCCGAGATGGCCGCGGTGACGCTCGTCGCCAACAGCATCACGATCGGCGGCGTGTTGAGCGCGTCGGGCGCGTCGACGTCGACGACCGAGGGCGCGCCCGGCCAGGCCGGCGGCATGAACGCGATGGGCGTGCCGTTGCCCGGCGGCGGCGGGGGCTTCTTCGACACCGGCGGCCCGGGCACGTACGTCGACACGATGTGCCACACGGCCGGCGCCGGCGGCTCGAGCTTCGTCACGCAAATGGACTACGCGGCGATGCTGCTCGGCACCGACCTCGGCGGCAGCGTCGGGGGCGGCGCCGACACGCGCGCCGGCGCGTCCGCGGGCGGACACATCATCCTCCGCGCCGCGCAGATCGCCGTCGACGGCGTCATCGAGTCCGAGGGCGAGCAGTTCACGACCAGCGTCGGCGGCGCCATCGGCGGCGGCTCCGGCGGCATCATCGAGATCTACGCGTACGATCTCACCGGCAGCGGCACCATCAGCGTGAAGGGCGGCAAGGGCCTC
>DASYCF010001110.1:0-3421 GCA_036500365.1 Byssovorax sp. | reverse complement strand
CCGCCGCTGCCACCAGCGCGTGACCGCGAGGCCGAGCCCGTGGAGGAATCCCCAGAAGACGAAGGTCCAGTTGGCGCCGTGCCAGAGGCCGCCGAGGATCATCGTCAGCATCAGGTTGCGGTACGTCTGCCAGGGCGCGCCGCGGCTCCCGCCGAGCGGGATGTAGAGGTAGTCGCGGAGCCAGGTGGAGAGGGAGATGTGCCAGCGGCGCCAGAAGTCGGCGAGGTTCGTCGCCTTGTAGGGCGCGTCGAAGTTCTTCGGGAAGCGGACACCGAGCAGCAGCGCCGAGCCGATCGCGATGTCGGTGTAGCCGGAGAAGTCGCAGTAGATCTGCGCCGCGTAGCCGTAGACGCCGCACAGCACCTCGAGCGCGGAGTACGCGTCGGGCCGCTGGAACACGCGATCGACGAGGTTCGTCGCGAGCTGGTCCGAGAGCACGAGCTTCTTCACGAGCCCGATCGCGATCAAGAACATCGCCTCACCGGCAGCGCCGCGCGTCAGCACCGGCGGCTTCTCGAGCTGCGGCAGGAGATCGCGCGGGCGCACGATCGGCCCCGCGACGAGGTGCGGGAAGAAGCTCACGAAGAGCAGGTAGCGAAAGTAGCTGTCGTGCGCCTCGAGATCGCCGCGGTAGACGTCGATGACGTAGCTCATCGACTCGAACGTGAAGAACGAGATGCCGACCGGCGGCAGCAGCACGAGGAGCTTCGCGCTCGTGATCGCGGGCGCCGCGCCCGTGACGAGCGACCGCAGCGCGAGGGCGTTGTCGAGCGCGAAATCCCAGTACTTGAAGAACCCGAGGAACCCGAGGTTCAGCGCGACCGTGACGACGAGGAGCCGCTTGCGGCGGCGCGCGCCCGCCGCGGGATCGACGCCCGCGCGCCGAGTCTGCGCGATGGCGCGGGCGAGGAAGAAGTCGACCGTCGACGAGCCGAAGATGAGCGGCAGGTACCGCCAGTCCCACGCCGCGTAGAAGAAGTAGCTCGCCGCGAGCAGGAAGCCGAGGCGCGGCCACAGCGCCGCCCGCGAGCCGGGCGCGAGGCGCCGCGCGAGGCTCGCGAGCGTCCACGACACGGTGAACGCCACCGCGAAGAAGATGGCGTACTTTGAGGTGGTGAAGAGCATGCCTTGTGGGCCGCCGCGCCGCCCGGCCGGGCAATTCGGAGGCGCGGCCCGCGGCGCATGTTGAACAACCCGCCCGCACATGCCAAGGATGGATGAGGATGCTGGGCCGCCTTCTGATCGGAATCCTCAAGGGCGTCATCGTGGGGGGGCTCGTCGGCTTCGGGCTCGCGAAGATCGGCATGGTCGCGTTCGCGCCGTCCCTCGTCGTGGTGGCGTACCTCGCCGCCGCGGCGACGGGCGTGCTCGTCGGCCTCATCGCGGGAAAGCCGATCTGGGCGAAGGACGCGAAGGTCGAGGCGAGCATGAAGGCCGTCGTCGGCGCGCTGCTCGCGTGCGGCCTCATGTACGCGGTGCGCCGCTGGCTGACGATGCCGCTGCCGTTCTCGCTCGGCCCGCTGAGCATCGACCCGTCGATCACCGAGAGCGGCGACGGCGCGGCGGTCGTGGGCGCGGCGGGCGCCGTCGGGCACCTCGCGATCACGTCGCTCGCGGCCGTCGGCGCCGTGCTCGGCGGCTTCTACGACGCGGACAACACGCCCGGCGCGAGCGCGAGCGAGCCCGAGAAGAAGGCCTCCGCGCCCGCGCAGAAGAAGCGCATCGCCGAGGCCGAGGCCGAGGAGGACGACGAGGACCTCGACCAGGAGCACGCCGAGAAGAAGCCGTCCCGCGCGAAGAGGTGGGCGGTGCCCATCGCCCGCGGGATGCTCTGGCTCGCGACGCTCGCGGGCGCGGCGATCGGCGTGCGCAGCGTCGTGATGGAGCCGATCCCGCTGCCCTGGGCGATCGCGGCCGTCCTCGCGTACCTCTCGCTCGTCGCCGTCGGCGTGATCTTCCTGCGCCTCGGCATGTTCGTCGACGTCGTGTGGCGCGGCGGCGACGAGGCGCGGGGCGTCGCGCTCACGTTCGACGACGGGCCGAACGCCGAGCACACGCCGCGCGTCCTCGACCTGCTCGACGCGCACGGCGCCAAGGCGACGTTCTTCTTGATCGGCAAGAAGGCCGAGCGCCTGCCCGACCTCGTGCGCGACATCGCCGCGCGCGGCCACGCCATCGGCCTGCACACGCACGGCCACGATCGGCTGTTCTCGATCAAGTCGCCCGAGGCCATGCAAGACGACCTCGAGCAGGAGATGGATCTCCTCGAGCGGCTCACCGGCGAGCGTCCGTATCTGTTTCGGCCGCCCATCGGCCACTCGAGCCCGCGCCTCGCGAAGGCGGTCGACGCGCTCGACCTCGTCGTCGTCGGCTGGGGCGTGCGCGCGATGGACGGCACCGGCCCGTCGAGCCCCGACAAGCTCGCCGACCGCGTGTGCAGGCGCCTCGACGACGGCCTTATCGTCCAGCTCCACGACTCCGCCGAGCGCGACGGCTACGAGCCCGCGAGCGTGAAGGCGTTGCCCGCGATCCTCGGCGCGATGCGCGAGGCCGACCTGCCAGGCGTGCGCGTCGACGGCTGGCTGACGGAGTAGCCGCGAGTCGAAAATTGTGAAGTGGAGCACCTTGCGCCGCGGCGCACGTCGTGAAAAAGAGCTCCAATGGCGAACGTGCGCGGCATGGCCTTCCTCGGGACGGCGCACTGGATCAAGCAGCGCTTCGGGCGCGAGGAGCTCCAGGCCATCGTCGACGGCGGCGGCCCGGCGACGATCGAGGCGTTCGCGCACAAGATCGACGGCCTCGCGACGTACCCGTACGCCGCGTTCGTCGGTCTCTTGCGCAGCGCCGACGCGCGCCTCGGCACGGGCGATCTCAGCTACGCGAAGAAGCTCGGCGACCTCGCCGCGCGCGCCGACCTGCAGACGATCTTCCGCGGCTACGCCGCGCGCCCGGACCCCGAGGCGATGATCCGCGCGTGCGCGCCCGTGTGGTCGATGTACACCGAGGGCGCGGGGCAGATGGTCGCCGAGAGCGTCGACAAGGACTCGACCATCCTCTCGATCTACGACTTCCCGGCGATGGACCCGGCGCACTGCAAGCTGATGGAAGGGTGGATGATCGCGGCGATGGACTTCGTCGGCGCGCAGGTCCTCCCCGGCGCTCGAGAGCGCAAGTGCATGAGCTGCGGCGACGACCGCCACGAGTTCTGGTGCCGCTGGGAGCTGAAGGGCTGAACACCCAGCGAGCCCGAGCGGGCTCGGGCTCGGGGGCAGGCTCGGGCTCGGGGGCGGGCTCGGAAGCGGGCTCGGGCTCGGGCTCGGGCTCGGGGGCGGGCTCGGGCTCGGGCTCGGGCTCGGCTCGGGCTCGGGCTCCAATGCCGGTCACCTAGGCTGCAAGTGATCGATCTTGCTTTGTTTTTTGG
>DASYCF010001109.1:0-3044 GCA_036500365.1 Byssovorax sp. | reverse complement strand
TCCTCGGCACGCCGCACTACATGAGCCCCGAGCAGGCGCAGGGCACGCGTGAGGTCGACCACCGCTCGGACCTCTGGTCGCTCGCGGTCGTGACGTTCCAGTGCTTGACCGGGCAGCTCCCGTTCAAGAGCGACGCGCTCGGCGATCTCCTCGTGCAGATCATCGTGAAGCCGCCGCCCGTGCCCTCGAAGGTCGCGGCGCACGTGCCGCCCGCGTTCGACGCGTGGTGGGCGAAGGCGACCGCGCGCGAGCCCGAGCAGCGCTTCCAGACGGCGCGCGAGTTCACGGTCGCGCTCGCGGGCGCGCTCGGCGTGCCGCTCGACGCGCGCTGGCAAGAGGGCGGCGACGGCCAGTCGGTGCTGCTCACGCCGTCGTCGCTCGCGATGGCCGTGGCGCCGAGCGCGGTGCCGATGCCGCTGCCGACGCCGATGCCGACGGGCCACGACCCAGGGCTCGCGACGCCCGCGCCGATGCCCTCGCTCGGGCCGCCGTCGTCGTCGGGCAACTCCGCCGCGCCGACGGCGAACCTCGGCGTGCAGTCGATCTCGATCGCGCACCCGCCCGAGAAGCGGCGCGGTCGCATCGTCCTCGTCGCGGTCGGCGTCGGTGTGTTCGTCGGCGGGCTCGCGGCCGCGCTCGCGCCGCACGGCGACTCGGGCCCGTCGGCGTCGGCGTCGACGTCCGAGGTCGCCGCGCCCGCGGCGCACGGCGCGGCGCCGGTCGACTCCGCTACGGCCGGCCAAGATCCCGCCACCGCGTCTCCGACCGAGGCGCCGAGCGCGCCGCCGTCGGCGAGCGCGTCGGCGAGCGCGTCGGCCAGCGCCGCTCTGCCGTCGAAGAAGCCCGAGAAGCCGAGCACGTCGGCGCCTGCGAAGGGCCACGCGAAGCGTCGGCCGGACTTCGGCATTTGACGATGCGCGCGCTCGCTGCACTCCTCGTCGCCGTCGCGCTCTCGTCGGTCGCGTCGCCTGCGCTCGCGCAGACGCAGGCCGACCGCGCCAAGGCGCGCAAGCTCGCGTACGACGGGCAGGACGCGCTCGATCGGAAGGACTACCCCACCGCGATCGATCGCTTCACGCAGGCCGACGCGATCGTCCACGCGCCGACGCTGCTCTTCGGCGTCGCGCAGGGCTACCTCGGCCTCGGCAAGCTGAAGGACGCGCGCGCGGCCCTCGAGCGGATCGTGCGTGACGGCGTGCCGCCGAAGTCCCCGCCCGCGTTCGCCAAGGCGGTCGAGGAGGCGAAGGCGGCGCTCGCCGACCTCGATCGGCGCATGCCCGCGATCGAGATCCGCGTCATCGGCCCGACCACGTACGTCGTGACGGTGGACGGCGCGAACGTCGACGTCGACAAGCCGATCCAGGTCGACCCGGGCGATCACGTCGTCCGCGCGAGCGCCGACGGCTTCGTCTCGGCCGAGAAGCACGTGATGGCCGCCGAGGGCGCGCCCGCGAACGTGACGTTCGACCTCGCGCCGCCCGTCGTCGCGCCGCCGCCGCCGCCGCCCGGAGGCGCGTGGCGGAGGCCGCTCGGCTTCGCCGTCGGCGGGACCGGCGTCGCCGTGCTGGGCCTCGGCGTCGTCACGGGCATCCTCGCGATCGGCAAGCACGGCGATCTCGCGAAGGAGTGCCCGGGTGGCCAGTGCTCGTCGACCAGCGCGAACTCCGACCTCTCTGGCTACCACACGATGGGGACGCTCTCGACGGTCGGCTTCGTCGCGGGCGGCGTGCTCGTCGCCGGCGGCGTCACGCTCGTGCTGACGGCGCCGAAGCGACCCGCGACGACCGACGAGGCGCCCGCTGCGCTCGACGTGCGCGCGCGGATCGGCGCCGGTCACTTCGAGCTCGACGGGAGGTTTTGACGTGTCGATGCGCTCGCTCTTGGTCCCGCTGTCGATCGGCTGCGTCGTGCTCGTGGCGTCGTGCACGAGCATCCTCGGAGACTTCACGTCGAGCCCGGAGACGGGCGCGGGTGGCGAGACCGCGACCTCGTCGTCGTCGGCGACGAGGTCGAGCGGGAGCAGCTCGTCGTCCCGCGCGTCGAGCTCACGCGCGAGCTCCACGACGACCGTCGGCTCCGGCGGCGCGGGCGGCGCAGGCGGACAGGGAGGCCAGGGCGGCTGCAACGATCCGAGCGACTGCCCTGGCGGCGCGAACGAGTGCGTCGTCGCCACGTGCTCGAACGACACGTGCGGCACGATGCAGCTCGCCGACGGGATGATGCCGGCCGACACGATCGCCGGCGACTGCCAGAGCCCGGTCTGCATGGGCGGCGTGCCCGTCCAACAGGAGAACCTCAACGACCAGGACGACGGCAACCCGTGCACGTTCGACCACTGCTCGCACCACGGCGGGCCGGAGCACCAGCCGACGCCGGGAGCTTCGTGCGGCAACAATCAGGTGTGCGACTCGAACGCGAGCTGCGTCGACTGCATCAGCGCGAACAACTGCCCCGGCCACGGCGCGTGCGTGAACGCGACGTGCAAGGCGGCCACCTGCAACGACGGCATCACGAACAACGGCGAGACCGACACCGACTGCGGGGGCCCGAACTGCGGCGTCTGCGGCGACGGCGACAACTGCGCCGACGCCACCGACTGCAGCACGACCTTCTGCGACGACGGCACGTGCCGCGATCCCGCCTGCGGCGACGGGATGCTCGACCTCGACGAGTCCGACGTCGACTGCGGCGGGATGTGCAACGGCTGCGGCGACGGTAAGCAGGGCATCGGCCCATTCGACTGCTCCTCGACCGTCTGCCAGGCGGGGCTCTGCAGGCCGTCGGACTGCGGCGACGGCGTGCAGGACGCGAGCGAGACCGACGTCGACTGCGGCGGCGGCAGCTGCCTCCCGTGCGGCCCTGGCCAGATGTGCGTCCTGCCGACGGACTGCGCCAGCGACCTCTGCTCGGTCGGCATCTGCGGGTGAGCTCGGGTCGGTCGGGGCGTCGCTAGCGTCGGCGAAGGCTCAGGGCGTCCATCGGATCTCGGCGGCCGTCGCCGGGCCGACGCCGAGCTCGTCGAGGTCGCCGGGCGCGCGCTCGAC
>DASYCF010001108.1:0-5859 GCA_036500365.1 Byssovorax sp. | reverse complement strand
GAAACGCGTCGAGCTCGCGCGTATACAGCGAGCGCGGGGCGAGGACGGCGACGAGCCAGCCGCGCGTGCCGCCGCCGCCGAGGCCTGCCGCCGCCGCCTCCGATCGCGCGTCGTCGCCGCCGATGGGCCGAAGCGTCGCGGCCCAGGGCTCGGCGCCGACGTCGAGCGCGCCATCGGCGACCGGGCGCGCGGGGTCGAGCCCGGCGGCGACGTCGCTGCCGAGCAGCGCGGCGACCTCGGGCGGCGGCCGCGCAGACTCGAGGCGCAGATCGTCCGCGCCGACGACGAGGAATCGATCGCTCGGGTCGACCCGCGCGACCAGATCGAGCCGCGTGCGCGGCGCCCCGTCGGGCCGCGACGCCGCCAGCAGGACGACGCGGCCCTCGCACTCGCGCGAGCCGCGCGTCGCGATGGCGTCGAGCTCGGCCGACACGATCGCGACGCGTACGACGCCGAGCAGGCGACCGCCCGGCCCCGTGACGCTGCGCTGCACGGACACGACGACGCGCCGCGCGGCCTCGGGGAGCGCCGCGTCGATCTCGGCGAGGTGAAGGTCGCTCCAGATCGGGCGCCCTCGACCTCCGCGCGACGCGAGCACGGAGAACGTCGCGTGCTCGGTCGGGTCGGCGGCGGCGGTCGGCGGGCCGAAGGGCGCGGCGTCGAAGCGATCGCCCGGACCGCGCGCGCGCGTCGTGCGCTCGAAGCCGGCGGCGCCCCGGCCGACGAGCGACGTGGGCAGCGCGCCGCTCGGCTCTCGCACGATCGACAGCTGCCAGCGCGGCCGCTCCTCGACGAGCGCGTCGCCGGCCGCGTCGAAGCCGGTCGACTCGGCGCGCGTGAACGTGGCCTCCTCGAGGTGCGCGTCCGCCGCGAGCACGCCGTAGAGGAGCGCCTCGACGCCGGCGGCGTCGTCGTGCGACACCGCGCCGGACTCGACGGCGCCGCGGATCTGCTCGAGCGCGGCAGATGCCCGGCCGAGCTCGGCCTCGACCTGCTGCTCGACGCGCGCCGCCGCGAGATCGCGCGCGCGGAGGCCGCTTGCGTCGATCTGCGCCTGCGCTCGCCGCACGAAGAGCCACAGGCCGCCCCCGCCCGCCAGCGCGACGAGGACAACGCCGAGGACGAGCGCGCGCCCCAGCGACCACTCACGCACGCTCGTACCCTCCCATGCCCCGCGACCCTTACGCGGCGCGAGGATACGCGTTTCGCGGCGGCTTCACCTGCGCGACAGGCGCCGCGATGAAGCCGTCGTCTCTCGCGGGCAACGGGCGCTTCACCGCGGCCTCGGCGCGAGGGGCAGCGCGTGCGCGCGGTGCGCATCCCAGTGCGCGGCGAACGCGCTCGCCGACGCGGCGTCGCGGAGCACGACACAGTTCTCGGCGTTCGACTCCGCCTGATGCGTGTAGTTGAAGCTGCCCGTCTCGACCGACGCGCCGTCGACGACGACCACCTTGTCGTGTGCGATGGGGTGCTCGGCGTCGACGAGCAGCAGGGCGCCGCTCGGCTCGAGCGCGCGCGCGAGCGGGCCGGCGGCCTCTTCACGATCGACGATGACGGCGACGTCGACGCCGCGCCGCGCCGCCCGGGCGAGCGCGTCGAGGATGGGGCGCGCCGTGAGCCGATACGCCTGCACCCGCACCGTCGATCGCGCGGAGTCGACGAGGGCGACGACGGCGGCCGTGCACCCGCCGCGCGGCGAGAAGTGCACCTCTGGCGGCGGCGCAGGAGCGAGCGCGGCGCGCGGCGACGCGCAGCCGCGGAGCGGAGCGCGCGCGCAGCCGAGCACGAGCCCGGCGACGAACGCGACGAACAGCGAGCGAGCGCGCAGCATCGATCGATCGTCGACGCGAGCCGCGCGGAGGTTGCGCGAGATCGCGCGTCGACCTCGCGCGGGATGCGCGCTCGAAGGCGACGTCAGCGCATGACGAAATCGGAGATGCGCTCGATCACGCCCGGGTCGCGGAGCACGCGCGTGTGGCCGAGGCCGTGGGTCACCTCGAGCTCGGCGCCGGGCCACGCGGCGGCAAGCGTCTCGCCGCAGCGGAGCGGCACCTCGCGATCGTCGGCGTCATGCACGACGAGCAGCGGCGCGGTGAGCTCCTCGGCGAGGGCGGGCGCGTAGAGCTCCGCGAGATCGAGCGAGAAGCGCGCGACGAGGCGGCGACCGAGGGCGCGCTCCGTCTCCTCGGTGAGATCGAAGCGACGGCGGAAGCCGCGCACGAAATCGCGCACGTCGATCGGCGGCGCGACGAACGCGAAGCGGCGGACGGGCAGGCCCGTGTCGCGGATGCCGCGGTCGAGCGACGTCGCCGGCGATCGCTTCGTGCGGCTCATCGCGTACGTGACGGCGGCGCCGCCCATCGAGTGCGCGATCACCGCCTGCGCCGGGCCGAAGGCGGGGCGCGCCTCGTCGAGGACGGCGTCGAGCGCGTCGGCGAAATCGACGAGGGACGACTCGCTGCCTGCGCTCGATCCGTGGCCGGGCGCGTCGAACAGGACCACGCGCGCGCCGCGCTCGACCAGCGGATCGACGAACGCGCGCAGCTGCCCGCCCCGGCCGTTCCAGCCGTGCACGAGCACGACGAGCGGCCCCTCGCCGAAGCTCCACGCGACCACGCGGCCGGCGCGCGACTCGACCTCGAAGCGGCGGCCGCGCGCGAGGACGGCGCGCTCGTCGTCGCGGCGACGCGCGCGGAGCGTGTGGAACATGAGCCGCTCGCCGATGGCCGCGGCCAGCGGCGGCGACGCGGCCTCGACCGCGTGGAGCCCGGCGCGCACGGCGCGCTCGATCGTGAAGGCCCGAACGTTCGTGCTTTTATTCGATCCGGACATGCTGGGGGTGGTCATGGGTCCTCCCGGCCGCGGCTCGCCGCGGCGTGACTCTCGAGCGTCAGGCTTCGGCGTGGCGTGAGCGGCGCGCGCGGGCGAGGATGTGGTCGAACGCGGCGCGCGTGCGACCCTCGGCCCGCGGGTCGCGGAGCAGGCGCGCGAACGTGAGGTGGCCGTAGCCGAGGCAGAACACCTCGTGCGCGAACTGGCTCACGTCCGTCGTCGACTTGAAGTGCCCCTCCTCGACCGCGATGCGCGCCGCCGTCGCGAGCGTGTCGATCCAGTCCTTCTGGGAGGCGAGCAAGACGTCGCGCGCGGGGCACGGTTTGTCGTCGAGCTCGACGGCGGCGACGGCGAAGATGCAGCCGCCGGGCAGCGTGTCCTTCCAGCCGAGCCACCGCTCGAACAGCGCGACGACGCGCGCCTCGCCGCGGCGGGCCTTGAGCGCGGGCGAGACGACCTGCGCGACGAAGCGGTCGATCGCCTCGCGCATCACCTCGGCCTGGAGGTTCTCCTTCGAGGCGAAGTGGGCGAAGAGGCCGCTCTTCGACATGCCCACCTTGTCGGCGAGGCGGCCGATGGTGATGCCGGCGAGGCCCTCCTCGCTGGCGAGCGCGAGCGCCGCGTCGAGCACCAGCGCGCGCGTGTCATCGCCCTTGCTCACGCCTCCACAATAGAACGTACGTTCGTTTCGTCAAGTGGGCCGCACGGCGACGGCGACCTCCGCCACGACTTCGTCACATCCTCTCCTCGGATCTTCCCGCGCCCTTGCGCGGGTTCGGCGCGCCGGGCGCGTTCTCTGTCGAACCGGGTCGATGCCAGGCCCGCACGAAGGAGGACCCATGCACGCGGTCGCCGCGCACGACATGTCGAACCCGTTCGCAGACGCCATCCCCCAGGCCGCCGAGGACGCGGCCGCCTTCCCGCCGCCGCGCGCGGCGTCCGCCATGCCTCCGTCCGCGGACGGCGTCGTGGACACGCCGGCCGTCGTCGATACGCCCGCCGTCGTCGATACGCCCGCCGTCGTCGACGCGCCCGACGAGGTTCACGCCCCGCAGGTCCGCCGCGACAACTGGACGGCGGTCCTGCTCGAGCCGCGCGCCGACGCGACGCTCACCGACGACGCGCGCCGCCTCGCGACCGGCGTCGGTCTCGCGGCGCTCTACGGCGTCGCGCTCGGGGCGCGCGACGGGGGCGCGGCGTTCTTCAAGAGCGCGGCGCTCGTGCCGGCGGCCCTGGTCGCCGCGTGCGCGTTCGGTCTGCCCGCGCTCTACATCACGCTCGGCATGATCGACGCGCCGACGTCCGCGCGCGGGCTGTTCGGCAACGCGGCCCGCGCGATGGCGACGGCGGGCGTCGCGCTCGCGGGCCTCGCGCCGGTGGCGGCGCTGTATGTCGTGTCGAGCGATGGTCGGTTCGGCGCGGCGTGCGCGGCCGTCGCCGGGCTCGCCGCCGGGTCGTGCGTGGGCCTGCGCGCGCTGACGCGCGGCCTGTTCGACGACGTGAAGGGCGCGCGCGAGACGGTGCGCGCGGTCTCCGTCGGGGCGACGCTCGCGTTCGCCGTGTTCGCGGCCGCCGTCGCGATCCGCGTGTGGAGCGCGCTGCCGCTCTTCGCCACGGGAGGTCGCTGATGGACGCCGCGCTCTTCCGCCGTCTCCTCCGCGATCCCGAGGGCGTCGCGCGCGCGTGCCGCGAGGATCGCGACGTGCGCGACGTCGCCGCCGTGTCGCTCCTCGCCGTGCTCGTCGGCGCCTGCGCGTTCGGCTGCGCCGTCGGGAGCTTCCGCGGCGGCGTGCAGATCGTCTACGCGGGCGTGAAGGTCCCGCTCGCGATGATCGGCACGCTCGCGCTCGCCGCGCCCGCGTTTCACGGCGTCGCCTCCGCCCTCGGGCGACCGTGGCCGATGCGCGCGACCGTCGCGCTCGCGCTCGCCGCGGCCGGCCGCGCCGCGCTCCTCATGCTCGCGTTCGCGCCTGCGCTTTGGCTCCTGTTCGACTTCGGCGTCGGCTACCACACGGCGGCGCTGCTCGCGTCGTGCGCGTACGGGGCGAGCGGGCTGGCGGCGCTCGGCGTCCTCGTGCGCGGCCTCGGCGCGGGCCCCGGGCGCGCGCTGACGGCGCTCGGCTTCGTCGCCGTGTTCTTCGCCGTCGGCGGGCAGACGTCGTGGGTGCTGCGTCCTTACCTCGTGCGACCGCGCACCGCGACCGTTCCGTTCGCGCGCTCGCGCGAGGGCGGCTTCGCCGACGCCGTGTTCACGAGCGGCCGCTCGTCGATGGGCATCTACACGCGCTCGTCGCCGGACGAGCCGCGGGAGGACGCGCGATGAGGGCCGTCGACCTCGCGCTCGTGTACGGCCTCGTCGGCGTCGCGTGCGCCATCGCGATCGCCCGCGCCGAGCTCGCCGAGGCGGCCGGCGGCGACGCACGGGCGCTGCGAGCGGCGCGGATCAAGGCCGCCTGGAACGCCGTCTGCGCCGTCGCGCTCTGGCCCCTGTGGGCGCCCCTCGCGCTGACGCGGCCGACGCGCGCGCCGGCGAGGCTCGCGCAGGACGCCGCGCCGAACGATCGTGCGGATCCTCGCGTGGCCCGCGCGTCGGCCGCGCTCGAGGAGGCCGCGCGCGCCTCCGCGGGCACGCCGTTCGAGGCGCTGCTCTCGCGCGAGACCGCGGCGCGCATCGCCCGTCAGCTCGCGCGGGCGGCGGCGCGACAGGCCGAGGTCGAGGCGCTCCTCGTCAGCCCCGGCTACGACGTCGGCGAGGCGGCGGCGCGCGTCGCGTCGCTCGAGTCCGAGCGCGCGTCGCCGCGGACGCTCGCCACGGCGCGCCTGCACCTCGAGAACGTGCGGCGCCTGGTCGCCCTGCGCGATCGCGACGCCCGCGCCCTCGAGGAGCTCGGCGAGCTCGCCCACGCCCTCCGCGCACAGCTCGCCGTCGCGCGCCTGGCCGGGTCGAGCGGGGCCGAGGCCTCTGATATCGTCGCCGAGGTGTGGTCGCGCATCGAGGGCCTCGAGGCATGCCCCTCGGAGGCGGCT
>DASYCF010001107.1:0-5245 GCA_036500365.1 Byssovorax sp. | reverse complement strand
GCGCCATCCCGGGTGACTGCGACGATCCGCGCTTCGCGCTGCGGCTCCTCGAGCTCCGCGCGGCGCCGCTCCTCGCCGACGAGCGCGTGCTCGCCGTCACGGCCGACGCGGGCCGCTTCCGCGCACCGGGCTGCGCGTCGTGGGTCGATCTCGAGACGCGCGCGCCGCTCCGACGCATCCTCGCTGCGCTCGCGAAGGAGCGCGGCGAGCGCCCGGGCGACGGGCTCGCCGTCGAGCAGCTCGTCGCGGCAGGCTGGCCCGGCGAGCGCATCGGCTACGCCGCCGCGACCAACCGCGTGCACGTCGCGCTCGCTACCCTGCGCAAGCTCGGCCTCCGCGACGTGCTCGTCCGCGGCGAGGGCGGCTACCTCTTGAGCCCGGCCGTCCGCCTCGCCGTCACGGCTTGACGCCGGTCAATGCACCGCGCGGTCGGGCGGCGGACCGACGAAGTAGCCGTAGATCGCGCTCGTCGTCCAGACGCTGCCGTAGTCGAGGAGGTCCGCGTGCGGCACGAAGGGGAAGCCGGGCTCCTCGCCGACCCAGCCTTGCTCGAGCGTCGCCGTGTCGAACCACGCCGACGCGCTCACGTTGCCCTCCGGGACGAAGTAGCACACGTCGCGGAAGTAGACGCGCGTGCCGTCGAGCGCGATCGGCCCCGCGCGCGTCACGCTCGCGTCGCCGAACGTCACGACGCCCGTGCCGTCCTCGTTCATGCGCATTACGCCGCCCGACGTCATCGCGACGAGCGCGTGCGCGGCCGTGTCGACGGCGAGGCCGCGCACGGCGTCGGCCGACGTCGCGATCGCGACCGGGCCGCTCCCCGAACCCGACAGCGCGAAGATCGTCGCGCCGTCGTCGGGCGACGAGACGAAGAACACGGCGCCGTCGCCCTCCGCCGCCGTCGAGACCACGCCGTCGAAGAGCTCGTCCACGCCGGTGCCGTCGACGGCGACGCGCGCGATCGCGGCCTCGGTCCACGCGTAGACGAATTCGCCGTCGAGCGCGAGCGCGGTCAGGTTGCCCGTCGTCGTCGACAGCGCGCCGATCTCGACCGCCGGCGCCGTCCCCTCCCTCGCCCAGCGAAAGACGCGCGTCGTGTACGGGTCGCCGAGCGCGCCCTCCTCGGCGCGCGCGTAGTAGATCGCGTCGCTCGTCGCGACGACGCCCGACACGAGCTCGTTCACGCCGGCGAACGAGTCGATCGTGACGGGCGCACCGCCGTCGGTCGGCACCGCGACCACCGCGCTCTCCGACGTGGTGCGCGTCTCGACGAGCACGTGCGTCGCGTCGCCGCCGACGAGATCGATGGAGGCGTTCGGCACGTCCTCGGCATTGAAGAGCACGCCCGGCGCTCCGCTCACGGGCAGGACGCCGACGCAGCCGTCGTAGCAGTCGTGGTTCGGCGCCGTGAACGCCGGCCGGTAGACGCACCACGGGGCGGGCGGCGCGGCGCCGGCGCCCGTGGTCGCCGACGCGCTCGACGACGCGCTCGACGCGCTCGATGCCCGCGAAGAGCTCGCCGCGCGCGCGCTCGACGCCTGCCCTCCGCCCCCGCTGCCGCCGGTCGCGCCGGCCGCGTCGTCGGTCACGTCGGCGCCGCACGCCCCACCGAGCGCTCCGACCATCGCCGCGCACGCGGCCTGCTTCATCCATCGCATGGCTTCGCCTCCGCGGTGGAAGGTGCGCGCGGCGGCGCGAGGCGCGCTCTTAAGACCGATTAAATCGAGCGGGTCCCCGTCCGTCGCGCTCGCGTCACGACGCCGGCGCGTGGTTGAGACGGCTCACGGGTCGACGTCGGTCGGCGGTCCGCTCGATCGCAAGGCGACCCACACGACCGCCACGGCGAGGACGACGGACAGCACGCCGATCACCATGTGCAACATGAGGCCACCCTCGACGTAGGCGCCGAGGAGCTGCTCCTCGCGGCTCCCCACGCCGAGGCGCACGAGTCGAGGGCGGAGCTCGTCCTCGACCAGATAGAACCCGACCAAGGCGTGCGTGACCGCGACGGCGCCGTACGCGACGGCGATCGTGCGCGTCCCCTGCGCGCGGCGGAGGAGCGCGACGCCGGTCGCCGCGAGGAGCGCGCCGCTGACGACCTCGACGGCGTGGCCGATCGCGAGCCACCACCCGAGGGAGGCGCGCCAGAGCTCCTCGGCCGCGGAGTGCGTGGAGGAGCCGAACGCGTTCATGAGCGCGCCTGCGCTGCTCATGGCGCCCAAGCAGCCGAGGACGAGCGCGGCGATCGCGAAGGCCTGGTGGGCCCGACTCGGACCGGGCGCTTTCGACACGAAAGCGATGCTAACGCCGCCGGCGCGCCGGGTCTAACTGGCGAGGACGCGTCGCTACGCCGCCGCGACCAACCGTGTGCACGTCGCGCTCGCGACGCTGCGCAAGCTCGGCCTGCGCGAGGTGCTCGTCCGCGGCGAGGGCGGCTACCTCTTGAGCCCGGCCGTGCGCCTCGCCGTCACCGCGTGACGGTCAATGCACGCCGTGGTCGGGCGGCGGCGTGCGGAGGAAGCCGTAGATCGCGCTCGTGCTCCACACGGTGCCGTAGCTGGTCGCGCTCGCGTGCGGCACGAACGGGAAGCCCGGCCCCTCGCCGACCCAGCCTTGCTCGAGCGTGTCGAAGTCGAACCACGCGCGCGCTGACAGGTTCCCGTCGGGGATGATCTGGCACACGTCGTCGAAGTACACGCGCGAGCCATCGAGCTCGATCGGGCCCATCGCGTGCTGCTCCGCGGCGACGAACGCCTGGAGGTCCGTGCCGTCCTCGTTCATGCGCAGGATGCCCTCGCCGGTGAGCGCGACGAGCACGTGGTTCACCGTGTCCACCGCGAGGCCGCGCACGGCTGCGCTCGACGTCGCGATCGTGACGGGGGCGCCGCCCGCGCTCGGCGCGGCCTGGATCGGCGCGCCGTCGTCGTACGACGAGACGAAGAAGACCGCGCCGTCGCCCTCGGCCGCGTACAGGATGGGCGCGAGCACGATGTCGTCGACGCCGCTCCCGTCGATCGCGACGCGCCGAATCGAGGTCGACGTCCACGCGTAGAGGAAGTCGCCGTCGAGCGCGAGCGTCGCGACGTCGCACGCGGTCGTCGACAGCACGCCGAGCGGTGCAGCCGGCGCCGACCCGCCGGCGTCCCAGCGGAACGCGCGCGTCGTGCACGGGTCGCCGATCATGCCGCTGTCGGTGCGGAGGTAATAGATCGCGTCGGCCGTGATTACGACGTTGGACGCGACGCCGCCCGCGCCGGAGAACGTGTCGATCGTGACCGGCGCGCTGCCGTCGGTCGGCACCACGACGACGGCGGTGCCCTGCGTGGAGCTGAACGTCTCGATCACGACTTCGATCTCGCCCGCGCACGCCGTCATCGCGACGGCCGTGAACGCGGCCCACGCTGCTGCTCGCATCGCCCACCTCCTGCCGGTGAGGGTGGCGCGCGCGCACGCAGGGGCGGACTTAAGCGCCCTTAAATCGAGCGCGTCAGCGCGCGCGCGGGCGCGTGCTCACGGCGCCAGATGACCGCGTCCATGAAGTAGTGGTGCAGGTTCACGACGGCGAAGAACGCGGCGAACCAAGGCGTCGCGCCGAGATCGAGCGAGCTCGCGAGCGGGCGCCCCGCCGCGAGCGCGTGCAGGGCGCGCGACGCGCGGCCGCCGTCGAGGAGCTCGGGCGCGCCGCGCAGCAGCAGCCACCCGAGCGCGATCGCGCCGAGGAACACGAGCCCGAAGCGCGTCGCCGCCGAAGGACCGAAGCCCTCGTCGCGTCGACCGTCCGCCGCCTCGCCGCGCTTCAAGAGCCACACGAAATAGAGGTACTGCACCGAGTGCAGCGCCGGGATCACGTAGACGACGAGCGGGTTGAGGCTCGAGAACGCGGTCCACGTCCACACCGAGAGCAGCAGCGCGGCGAGCGGGCCGACGGGGATGACGTCGCCGCGCGCGCGCCGACGCGCGAGCGTGACCACGAGCCACGCGGCGCTCGCCGCGAAGACCGCGCCGGTGACCCACGCGAGCGCGTGCGGTCGCGCGAGCTCCGTGTAGACCACGCCCTTCTCCTCGACCTCACGGCCGCCGAGCGCGCGCGCCCACGCGAACGCCGCGGCCGCGAGGCAGTGCGCGAGGACGGCGGCGCGCTCGCGCGGCAAAAAGCGCACGCCGCGCCGGGCGGAGAGCACGGCGAGCACGCCGAACGATTGCTTCACGTAGTGCCAGCGCACGAGCAGGAACATCAGCTGGATGAGCCAGCCGAGCGCCGGCGCCGAGCCGCTCAGGATGGCGGCCGCGGCCCACGCCGAGAGCGCGATCGGCGCGACGACCCCGGCGAGCACGTAGCGAACGCGCTGCGCGCGCGAGACGCCGGCGCCGAGCGCCCGATGCTTCGCGTCGCGGTAGAAGAGCAGGTACGTGATCGCGAAGTGCGGGTCGTTGACGAGCGACGCCGCGTGGAACGTGAGGAACCCGAAGGCGAGCTCCGCGGCGTCGAGGCCGAGCGCCGCGCGCGCGATCCAGGCGAGCGGGAACACGACGAGCGTCGCGCCGCCGACCGCCAGGAACTCGCCGGCGCGCCCCCACGCGCGTCGTGGCGGCGCGGATCGTTCGGGCGCGTCGCGCGCGTCGCCCGCAGGCCAACCGACGTCGATCGGCGCGGTCACGCCGGCAGCGTAGCGCGGCTCGCCGCCGAGGAAGCGCTCCTGCTAGCGGCGGTGCCCCATCGCCGCCTGCTCGCACGCGCCGACCGACTCGTCCTGCTTGTCGCAGTTGGTCTTCCAGTTGCCCTTGTCGCAGTGGCCGGACGAGGTCAAGCAGTCGACGAGCTTGCTGTACGCGTCGTCGCAGTTGTAGGCGCTCGCGACCTCGGCGGCGCCGTCGGCCTCGCCGATGCAGGCCTGCACGTCGTCGTCGTTGCCGCCCTCGCAGTTGACCGCCGACTGGCAGGCGTCGCCCACCGCGCTGGTGCAGCCGGGGGCGATGAGCACGGCGAACGCGAGGAGTGCGGCGCTCGAGAGGGCGAGTGGGAGGGCGCGCATTCCGAGACCGTACGTTCGCCCCTCCTTGCGCGTCAAGATCGCGGCGGTCCGGCGGCGAGCTCGAGCGCGAGGGCGCGCGTGGCGGCGTTCTCGGTCACGCGGCCGAGGAAGAACGCGCGGTGGCGCGGGTCGTCGATCTTCGCGGCGCGCTCGGCGAGGCGCTCGTTCGCGCGCTCGATGGCCGCGCGCGCGCCGTCGACGTCGCCCGCGGC
>DASYCF010001106.1:0-4338 GCA_036500365.1 Byssovorax sp. | reverse complement strand
GATGGTGTTCTTCAGCGCGAGGATCTCGCCCTTCGCCTCGACCGTGATCTGCTTCGACAGATCGCCGTTCGCGACCGCCGTCGTCACCAGCGCGATGTTGCGGACCTGGTTGGTGAGGTTGCCGGCGAGGACGTTGACGTTGTCGGTCAGGTCCTTCCAGGTGCCGGCGACGCCCTTCACCTCGGCCTGCGCGCCGAGCTTGCCCTCGGTGCCTACCTCGCGGGCCACGCGCGTGACCTCCGAGGCGAACGCGCGCAGCTGCTCGACCATCGTGTTGATGGTGTTCTTCAGCTCGAGGATCTCGCCCTTCGCGTCGACCGTGATCTGACGCGACAGATCGCCGTTGGCGACGGCCGTCGTCACGAGGGCGATGTTGCGCACCTGGTTCGTCAGGTTGCCGGCGAGGACGTTGACGTTGTCGGTCAGATCCTTCCACGTGCCCGAGACGCCGCGCACCTCGGCCTGGGCGCCGAGCTTGCCTTCCGTGCCTACCTCGCGAGCGACGCGCGTGACCTCCGACGCGAAGGCGCGGAGCTGCTCGACCATCGTGTTGATGGTGTTCTTGAGCTCGAGGATCTCGCCCTTCGCGTCGACGGTGATCTGCTTCGACAGGTCGCCGTTGGCGACGGCCGTCGTGACGAGGGCGATGTTGCGGACCTGGTTCGTCAGGTTGCCGGCGAGGACGTTCACCGTGTCGGTCAGATCGCGCCACGTGCCGCTGACGCCGGAGACCTCGGCCTGCGCGCCGAGCTTGCCCTCGGTGCCTACCTGTCGGGCGACGCGCGTGACCTCGCTCGCGAACGCGCGGAGCTGCTGCACCATCTTGTTGATGGTGTCCTTGAGCTCGAGGATCTCGCCCCGCGCCTCGACCGTGATCTGCCGCGACAGATCGCCGTTGGCGACGGCCGTCGTGACGAGGGCGATGTTGCGCACCTGGTTCGTCAGGTTCGACGCGAGGACGTTGACGTTGTCGGTCAGGTCCTTCCACGTGCCGGAGACGCCCGGCACCTGCGCCTGGCCGCCGAGCTTTCCTTCGGTGCCGACCTCGCGCGCGACGCGCGTCACCTCGCCCGAGAAGGCGCGGAGGTTGTCGACCATCTTGTTGATGGTGTTCTTGAGCTCGAGGATCTCGCCGCGCGCCTCGACCGTGATCTGGCGCGAGAGATCGCCGTTCGCGACGGCGGTCGTCACGAGCGCGATGTTGCGCACCTGGTTCGTCAGGTTGCCGGCGAGGACGTTGACGTTGCCCGTGAGGTCCTTCCACGTGCCGCCGAGGCCCATGACCTCGGCCTGCGCGCCGAGCTTGCCCTCCGTGCCGACCTCGCGGGAGACGCGGATGATCTCCGAGCTCACCGTCTGGAGCTGGTGGAGCACGTCGTTCAGCTCGAAGGCGATCTCGCCGATGGTCCCGTCGACCTCGGTCATCTTCACGCGCGCGGAGAAATCTCCACGCTTGACGGCCTTGAGCACGGCGAGGAGCTGCTTGAGCTGCTCGTCCTGGAACGCAGCGGCGCGCTCCTCGGCCTTCGTGCGGCGGCGCTTGCCGTTCCCTGACGCAGGCGCGGGGCGATCGGCCACGCCCTTCACGGCCTTCCTCGGAGCGGTCTTCTTGCTGGGGATCGCGTTCTCGAGCGTCATGCGCCTCCGGTTTGCTGCGCGGCGCGGCCGCGGATGGTCTCCATCTCGTCAAGCGTTCGCGCGGGGCGCAATAGTCGCCTGACTTTCGGCGCAAAAACCAGCGGTCGCCCAACTGCTTGTACGGGCATCCCCCTACTGCTCATACGCATCCCGTCGTGTCATGCGCGGAGGGCGTCGCCCACGGCGCCGAGGAGGTCGCTCGTGTCGATCGGCTTCGGGAGCATGCGGACCCCCGACACGCGCACCTCGTCGCCGATGCCCGAGAACACGATCACCTTCATCGCCGCGAGCCGCGTCTGACCGCCGAGCCAGCCGAGGACCTCCCAGCCCGTCGCGCGCGGCATCAGCAGGTCGAGCAGCATGAGCGACGGCGGCGCGCCCTCGAGCAGCGCCTCGATCGCCTCGATGCCGTCGGACGCCTCGCAGACGAGGTAGCCCTCCGCGCGCAGCGTCTCCGCGACGCCCGCGCGGACGTCGAGCGCGTCGTCGACGAGGAGGATGCGACGGTGCGCGCGGAGGGCGCCGTCCTCCGCGGCCACGAGGGCGCCGCCGCGAGCGCGCGAGATCCATCCGCGCGAGACGCCGTGCGCGACGATCGACAGCGCCTCGTGGAAGCCGTGACCCTCGCCCTCGAGGCGACCGACGACGCCCATCCGCGGGGTGGGGCCGGCGCCCGCGAGCCACGCGACGAGATCGGCCGCGTGCCCGTCGAGGTCGGCGTCCCCAAGTCCGCTCATCGCACTCACGATGACGCGCGATCGATAAAGACGCGAGCGGGCTCGATCCCGCATGAGGGGAGAGGCGATCCCCGACAAGATCCAATGCAGTTCGTAAGAATGCGTCGCGAGCATACAGAGAGTCGGGGCCCACGGGGCCGGGTATGCCCCTAACGCGTTTCGCCGAGACGTCCCCCGATTCATTGGGTATTCCAGGGCGCAGCGCGAACGACCGGTCGGTGCAAGGATGTGATTCGTCACGACGGTCGGGTCGTTCCGAAGGAGGAGCCGTGAAGTTTCTCATCGCAGGGGAGGACGAGGGTTTCGCGGCGCACGCAATGGGCGCGCTCGCGCGACGTGGGCACGAGGTCGAGCGGTGCCTCCATTCCACGTCGTTGCGCGCGCGCCGCAATCAAGACGCGGTGCTCGTCGAGCTCGGTGAGTCCGTGCGCGCGGGGAACGACGCCGCCATCGGCGTGGCGATCGCCTACGCGCCCAACGCCACGCTGGAGCACGCGCGGCCCGCGGCGAGCTCGGCCGGCCCCGAGTACGTGCCGATCGACGACGACGCCGCGCTCGGGCGCGCGCTCGAGCGGCTCGCCGCGGCCGTCGTCGGCACGCGCACCGCGCGCATCCTCGTGGTGGAGGACGACGACGACACGCGCGAGTGCCTCGCCGAGGTGATCGAGGCCGAGGGCTACGCCGTGCTGCGCGCGTCGAGCGGCATCGAGGCCCTCCAGCTCATCGCCCGCCCTCCGCTGCCCGACCTCGTCATGCTCGACCTCATGATGCCGGGGATGGACGGCTGGGCGCTGCTCCGCGAGCTTCGAGCGCGCGAGGCCCTGCCCGGCGTGCCCATCGTGGTCGCGTCGAGCGCGCCGGCGAGCCTGATCCCGAGCGATCTGCCCCGCATCGCGAAGCCGCTGCGCTGGCAGCCCGTCGTCGACATGCTGCGGCGCTACCTCGGCCCTCGCCCGCGAGTCTCCACGCAGACGTGACCACGACGCGATCGCGCGAGGCGCGGGCGCCCGCGCGGGCGGCCGCGTGCTAAAGGCGGCCACGTGGCGGCGCGCGCGTTCGTGGCGGTCATCGGTCACGAGCCCGACCTCGAGCGCGAGGAGGGCGCTGCGTCGGTGCTGCGGTCGCTCGGCGCCGACGTGCGCTGCTCTGATTTTTGGGACGATCCCCGCGCGCTCTTCGGCGCGACCGACGATCCGCGATCGAGCGCGCGCGCCCTCCTCTTCGAGGGCCTCGACCGGCCTGACCTCGCCGCGCGCGCCCTGCGCGTCTACCGGCGCGAGCCGCGGCTCGAGGGCGTGAGCGCCCTGCTCGCCGTCACCACGTCGCAGATCACGCGCGTCGAGCCGTCGAGCGGGTTCGACGACTTCGTCCTCTCGCCGTACGTGCCCGCGGAGCTCTACGCGCGCATCCGCTTCCTCGAGTGGCAGAAGAGCGAGTTCTCGACCGAGGAGCGCGTGAAGATCGGCGACGTCGTCCTCGACCGCGCGGCGCACGAGGTCACCGCGCTCGGCGCCGCCGTCTCGCTCACGGCGAAGGAGTTCGCGCTGCTCGCCTACCTCTGTGATCGACGCGGCAAGCTCGTCTCGCGCGACGAGCTCCTCGCGAAGGTGTGGGGCGCGCGGTACGAAGGCGGGGCGCGGACGGTCGACATCCACGTGCGGCGCCTTCGAGCCAAGCTCGGCGCGGCGCTCCCGCTCGGCACGCTGCGCGGCGCCGGCTACCGGCTCGACGCGCCTGGCGCGACTTCGCTCGAGCCGAGCGAGCTCGACCCGCCGCTCAAGCCCATCCGCGCGTCGGGCCGCGAGCTCCACGCGCTGACGCGGCGCATCGGCGCAGGGCGCGGAGGAGGCGGATGACCGATCGGCGACCGAAGCGGCCGGTGCTCGCGGTGAGCGTGGGCTGTCCGAGCGGCGTCGGCCCCGAGGTGTCGGTCGCGGCGGCGTCACGATTCGAGGGCGCGGCG
>DASYCF010001105.1:0-13483 GCA_036500365.1 Byssovorax sp. | reverse complement strand
GACTCGCGCGCCGAGCTCGCTTCGTCGGTCGTCGCGAGGGTGACGAACCCGAAGCCGCGGGGCCGCCCGGTTGCCCTGTCCTTCGGGAGGCTGACCTCCACGACGTTGCCGCCCGTAGCCTCGAACAACTGACGGAGGACGTCTTCGGTGATCGAATCGGGGAGCCCAGCGACGAACAACTTACGGGAATCTTCAGCCATCGAGCGACCTACGCACCAGAACCGGGATGAACACGAGGCCGCTCCGGCGCGACCGCGAGGTGGGGAGAGCAAGAAGCGCGAGCGACCCGCGCCTCGAACCGCGGCGACCGCCGGACACACGAGCCCCGCGACCGACCGTGGACCACGATACTTTGCTCCACTGCCGCGTCAAGGGAGGTCCGCGCCTGCCGGGAAGGCGACTACGCGGTTGCCGGCGGGGTGTCGACGCAGCGCCGCGACGGCGGCGATCGCACGACTCGGGCGGACCCGCCTCGCCCAATCGGGCGTAAGCATGATACGAAGCGGCGCCGGTGGCGCGGCGTAAGCGCCGTCGGCCCACGCAATAGCCGGCGTGAAAGCCCGCCCTCACGGCGCGCTGCGCGTGGCAGAATGTGGCTCAGCGTCCGGGCAACGCCCGCGACGTGCGCGCGAGAGTCAACGAATGGCCGAGCCTTTCCACATCGAGCGGTTCATGGAAGCGTCGGGCAAGCTCGACCTGTCCGACATCGACTGGGCCGAGGTGCCGAGGCACCCGATCACGCCCGAGGGCCTGCGCGCGCTGCGCTACTTCCTGCTCACCGAGGGCTCGACGTTCTTCTACGTGAAGGCGCTGATGCAGACGAAGGCCGTCCTCGAGGAGCCCGAGCTCGCGCCGTTCCTCTGCGTGTGGATGTACGAAGAGGAGTACCACGGCCGCGCGTTCCGCCAGTTCCTCGAGGCGTACGGCGAGCCGCCTTCGCCCCGCTATCGGCAGCAGATGTTCGAGTCGCGCGGCGTCGGTGAGCGCATCGACGAGCTGAGCCAGACCGTGCTCTCGCGCCTCTTCCCCGACGAGTGGCCTGCGGTGCACATGGTGTGGGGGACCGTGCAGGAGTACACGACGTACAATGCTTATCAGGCGCTGATCGAGCGGATCAACCACCCGGTGCTCAACGTCATCTGCCACCGCATCATGAAGCAGGAGCTGCGCCACTACGCGTTCTATCGCGAGCACGCGCGGCGTCGGCTCCAGCGCTCGGCCTCGACGCGGCGGCTCGTGACGGCGGCGCTCAAGCTCGGCTGGACGCCGGTCGGCGACGGCATGTGCTCGAAGGAGGACGTGACCCACGCGCTCACGTTCCTCTTCGACGGCCGACACGGGCCGGTGATCTCGCGGATCGACGAGAAGATGCGCGAGCTGCCGGGCCTCGAGTGGTTCGACTGCTTCCGCCGCTTCGTCGACGAGCACGACATCCCGCGCGCGCCCGAGAGCTGGTTCACCGCGCGACGGGTCGAGCACTTCCAAGAAGCGCTCGCCGTTTGACGCGGTCGCGCGGCCTCGCGCGTCTGCAGCGCGCCGACGACTAGGCCGGGCGGCGGCGGCGCTTGCGCGCGGGCTTCGGCTTCGCGACGACGACCTCGGCCTCGTCGTCTGCGTCGTCGTCGTCGTCCTCGTCGTCGCTCGGCGCGTCGTCGTCCTTGCGCTCGGGCTCCATCGAGGAGCCGCCGCGCATCGACAGGCGAATGAAATATGCGCCGAAGATCACCAGGGCGAAGCAGGCCCACTGCGCGGGCGTGAGTCCGCCGTAGCGCGGGTCGCTCTCGAGCTTGCCCTCCTCGCGGAGGAAGTCGAGGCAGAAGCGCACGGGCGCGTAGCAGACGCACATCCAGCCCGTGTAGAAGCCGAGCGGCCGATCGGGCCTGCGCCTCCACAGGATGAGGAAGATGATCGCCATCGGCACGGCGTAGAAGAACTCGAGCAGGCCGAGGTCGAACTTGCCGACGCCCTCGGGCAGGTGCGGGTACTTCACGGCGAGCCAGCTCGTCGACTCCTTGCCGGGGTGGTCGTGCACGCTCGAGCACCCGAGCCGCCCGAAGACCCACGCGAGCGGGAAGGCGCTGTTGATGCACTCGCAGAAGTTCAAGATGTTCTGCTTGTGCCGATAGCGCCACACGTACGCGGCGATGCCCGCGCCGATGAACCCGCCGTAGCTCGAGATGCCCTCCCAGAGCTTCAGGATGTAGAACGGGTCGCGGGCCACGGCGTCGGGGTGATAGAAAATCGCGTCGAGCACGTGCGCGCCGACGAAGCCGAAGCCGATGGTGAAGAAGATGAACTCGCTCATCTTCTTGTCGTCGATGTTGCGCTCGCGCGCGTGCCGCATCGCGACGACGGAGCCGAGCCACACGCCGAACGCGACGAGGATGCCGAAGAGCTTGATCGACGGGGGGTGACCCACCGTGAAGATCGAGCCGAGGATCGGCACGCCGTGCACCGCTTCGGGCAGATGGGTCAGGCCCGGGATGGGGATCTCGAGCGGCAGGTCGATGTACGGGAGTGCAGGCGCCACGTCGGCGTCGTTCTACTGCCCGGACCGGGAAACTTCTACTAACCTTCGCTGGCGATGCGCGCGTTGTCCCTGCCGGGCTGCGCCTGCCGAGGCGCGTTCCAGTTCGCGGCGCTCGCGCGGCTCGCCGCGCGCGGCGAGCGCTTCGACGTCGTCGCGGGGGCCTCGAGCGGGTCGATCTCGGGCGCCGTGTTCGTCGCCGGGCTCGCGGCGCAGGGCCCCGAGTTCGTGCGCGGGCTGATGTCGACGCCGCTCGTCTCGACGAAATACCTCGCGACCGAGGGCAGCCCGTTCGGCATGCGCAAGATCGTGCGCGACATGCTCGCGCGCTACGTGCCGGAGGAGCTGCTCGACGGCACGGACGCCGAGCTGCTCGTCGCGACGACGCACGCGCGCCGCTACGCGAAGGGCCTGCTCGATCGACGGCGGCCCGACTGGGAGCGCGACGGGCTCGTCGTGCACTCGAACCGCGCGCGCAAGGCCATGCACGAGGTCATCCTCGCGAGCTGCTACATCCCGCTGCTCTACGCGGGGCTCGTCCGGCTCGACGGCGAGGTGCACGTCGACGGGGGCGCGGCCGACAACACGCTCGTCGACGTGCTCGTCGCCCGCGGCGCGACCGACGTGACCGTCGTGACGCCCTACCCCGACGGCGGCGTGTCGCGCACCGTGTTCTCTCCCGAGCTTCCGCCCGTCGTCCCGCCGCACGTGCGGCTCCGGCTCATCTACCCGGCGCGGAGGCTCTCGATGGGCCGCTTCGACTTCGCGCCCGCCGCTTTCGAGGAGGCGCTGTCGATCGAGCAGGTCGAGCGCGTCATCGAGCCGAAGGAGCGCGTCGCATGAGCACACCGGTCCGGGTCGCCACGATCACGTCGAGCGACACGCGTACGCCCGACGACGACGACGGAGGCCGCCTCCTCGGCGAGCGGCTCGTCGCGGCGGGGTTCGTCGTCGCGTCGCACGCGATCGTGCGCGAGGACGACGGCGTGCTGGGGGAGGCGATCGACGCGCTTCTCAAGCGCGCCGACGTCGACGCCATCGTGATCACGGGAGGCACCGGCGTCGCGCCGCGCGACCGCACGTTCGAGGCCGTGATGCCGCGCCTCGAGAAGACGATCGACGGCTTCGGCGAGGCGTTCCGCCGCCTCTCGTGGGACGAGATCGGCCCCGCGTCGATCCTTTCGCGCGCCGTCGCCGGCGTCGCCGCGCGCAAGGTGATCGTCGCGCTGCCCGGGAGCGTGAACGCGGTGCGCCTCGCCGTGGACTCGCTCCTCGCGCCGACGCTCGCGCACGCCGTCGGCCTCGCGTCGGGCCGCGCGACGCACCACGCGAAGAAGAGCGGACACCGCGCGTGATCTCGTTCGACGAGGCGCTCGCGCGCGTGCTCGGCGGCGCAGCGCCCGTCGGCGCGGAGCGCGTCGCGCTCGAGGCGGCGTCGGGCCGCGTCCTCGCCGAGGACGTCGCCGCGCCCGCGCCGATGCCGCCGTTCGACTACAGCGCGATGGACGGCTGGGCGATCGCGACGGCGGACGTCGAAGGCGTGGGGCCGTGGACGCTGCCCGCTCGAGGTGAGAGCGCCGCCGGACGTGACCTCCCAGCGTTCACTCGCGGGACGACGTGCCGCATCTTCACGGGCGCGCGCCTGCCGGACGGCTGCGACGCGGTGGTCATGCAAGAGATCGTCGAGCGCGACGGCGACCGCGTGACGCTGCGCGAGCGGCCGAAGCCCGGCGCGCACGTGCGGCGTCGCGGCGAAGATCTGCGCGAGGGCGCGGTCGCGCTGCGGCGTGGGACGCGGCTCGGACCCGGCCACGTCGCGCTCGCGGCCGCCCTCGATCGTGCGACGCTCGCCGTCTCGCGCAGGCCGGTCGTCGCGATCGTCGCGACGGGCGACGAGCTCCGGTCGCCAGGCGAGCCAGCGCGCCCCGGCTCGGTCGTCGAGTCGAACGCGTTCTTCGTCGCCGCAGCCGCGCGCGCAGCCGGCGCCGACGCGCGCGTGACGCCGTTCGCGCGCGACGACCCGGCCGCCGCGCGCGCCGCGCTCGCCGAGGCGATCCGCGGGGTCGATCTGCTCGTGACGATCGGCGGCGTGAGCGTCGGCGATCACGACGTCGTGCGGCCCGCGCTCGAGGCCGCCGGCGTGACGATCGAGTTCTTCCGCGTCGCGCTGCGCCCTGGCAAGCCGCTCGTCGTCGGCCGCGCAGGCGCGACGCAGGTGCTCGGTCTGCCCGGAAACCCCGCATCGGCGTCGCTCACGTTCTTGCTCTTCGGCGTGCCGCTTCTGCGCGCGCTCGCGGGAGACGCGGCGCCGCTGCCGGCCACGCGTCGCGTCGCCGTCGCGCTCGACAAGCCGCTCGTGCGCGGCGAGGGAGACCAGCGGCGGCAGTTCCTCCGCGCCCGGCTCGAGGACGGCGGCGCGCGCGCGCGCGTGCTCCCGAACCAGGCGTCCGGCGCCGTCACGAGCTTCGCCGAGGCCGACGCGCTCGTCGTCTTTCACGAAGGAACCGCGCGCCTCGACGACGGCGACGCCGCCTTCGCGATTCGCCTCGACGACGTCTGAGCGCGGGAAACTTTGCCGCGCGCGGCGAGGTCGGCTAGCCCGAGGCGGCTCGAGCTCGGCGCCGAGCTGCCGCGCTTCACCATGCAGCACCCGCCTCGCCGCTCGATGCACGTCGCCTCCGCGACCTCGGCCGTGGTCGCCGCGCTGCTCGCCGCCGCGTCGCTCGGCGCGGCGCTCCTCGACGCGGGCGACGCCGACGCGAAGGGCAAGGGCTGCCCCGAGCACATGGTGTCGATCCACGGGAAGTATTGCGTCGACGCGTTCGAGGCGAGCGTCGTCGAGCTCTTGCCCGGCAAGAAAACGCGGAGGCACTCGCCGTTCGTGCCCGTCGCAGGCCTCGACGTGAAGGCCGTGAGCCAGCGCGGCGTGAAGCCTCAGGCGTACATCAGCCAGGTCGAGGCCGAGAAGGCCTGCGAGAACGCCGGCAAGCGCCTCTGCACCGACGACGAGTGGAAGACCGCGTGCCGCGGCAAGTCGCCGACGCTGTTCCCGTACGGCGACGAGCGCAAGGACGGCTACTGCAACGACGCCGGCGTCTCGTCGTTCAACCTCTACTACGGCGCGGGAGGCGAGCCGCCGAAGGAGATGTACACGTGGGACAACATGAACGACCCGCGCCTCAACCAGCTCGAGGGCACGCTCGCGCCGACGGGGCATTTCAAGAAGTGCAAGAACGGCTTCGGCGCGTACGACATGGTCGGCAACGTGCACGAGTGGACCAAGAGCGGCGCGTTCCGCGGCGGCTACTACCTCGACACGCACATCAACGGCGACGGCTGCGACTACCGGACGACCGCGCACAACGCGACCTACCACGACTACTCGACCGGCTTTCGCTGCTGCAAATAGCCGTCGCGCCGCGCGATGGACGGAGCGGAGCGACGTCGGGGTTCGGGCCGCTCGCGGGCCCGTCGTCAATGCATCCCGTCGACGAGCTTCTTCGCGCGGAGGATGCAGCCGCGATCGTGGAGGCGGCCGCAGATGCCGATGAGCTCGTGCACGTCGGATTTCGTCGCCGACCCCTGGCTGATCTTCTCTTCGATCTCGGCGCGCAGCGTCTCCTCCTCGGTGCCTTCGGAGATCGGCTTGGGCTCCTTGTCCATCCCGACCTTCTCGCGGAGCTCTCGACCTTCGACGACGTCGATACCGAAGGACTTCGAGATGTCGCCGGCGCGGAGGGAGAGGCGGTGCGGCCCCGCGGCGACCTTGTAGCGCTCGACCGGGGACGAGCCCACGAAGACGCCGTCGACGCGCACCTCTTCGCACGGCGACGAGCACTCGACCGAGACGAAGCCCTCGCCCTGGGGCGTCGCCGACGCCGACGCGGACGCAGACGCCACGGCGGCCGCGCTCGAGCCGGGCGATCCAGGCGCGGCCTCGGCGCTCGGATGACACGCGGAGGCGAGCGCGGCGAGGGCGACGAGCGCCGCGGAACGCGCGCGAGAGCTCCGACCCAGCGGGACCACGTCGTCGATCTCGCGCAGGGGCACGCGCGCGTCCAGCGTTCGCGTCGTTGTCCTTTTCGTGCCCGGCGCCGCCCGCCTGCGCCATAGTCGCGCGCATGGGAGCCCACGCGTCGTGCGCCGCCACCCTCGGCCTCGTCCTCGCGCTCGCGAGCGTCGGCTGCGGGGGCGAGAAGATCGAGCCCGTCATCGCCTCCTCGGCGAACCACGCGGGCTACGCGCTCGCCTACCCGACCGAGCTCCACGACGCCGTGCAGTCGTTCGGCCAGCGCCAGAACGACGCGCGCAAAATCTTCACCTCGTTCAAGACGTTCCCGGGCCGGCTCAAGCAGCCCGCGTGGCCGCGCGTCGTCGAGGTCGTGCAGCGCGCCGACGAGGTGGGCAAGTCCCAGGCGTACGTCGATCGCATCCAGCGCGTCGACGGCGCGCACGCCTTCTTCGACATCGAGAAGGACGAGTTCACCCGCCGCGTCGGCGGCGCGGCGCAGTACACCGTGAAGAAGAAGAACTGCGACGTCGAGGTCGGCGGCGTCGTCGCGATCACGATGAAGGAGACCGTCGACAAGCAGCTCGAGAAGGAGCTCCGCGACGCGAGCGAAGCGCACGCGCTGATCGACCGCTACAAGGCGCAGATCAAGAAGGAGAACGTCGCCGAGCTCGAGAAGCAGGCCGACGCGATCGAGTACGCGAGCTGGGTCGTGCACATCGACCTCGTGAACGACAAGCTCAAGATCCGCCGCATGCTGCTCGAGGCCGACGACGTGAAGCGCACGCAGGCCGAGTTCATCGAGGAGGAGCGCAAGTGGCAGGCCGAGAAGGGCCTGACCGACGCCGACAAGAAGGAGAGCGAGGATCGCATCGTCCTCATGAAGAAATCGCAGGCCGGGGTCGAGTCCGCCGCGGCGCAGGGGCGCGAAATCGCCTCGAAGCTCGACGACGAGCAGGCCGAGATCACTCGACAATACGACGACGCGCTCGCCGACCTCCTCTCCCGGCTCCGCGCGAGCAAGTAGTCCTTCGCTCGCGGGCCAAGGCGTGCCAGCCTCCCGGGCGCGCCATGCGCGATTTCATCGACGACGCCGTCTTCCAGTTCGAGGACGTGCTGCCCGAGCTCGAGTTCGTGCCGCTGGCGGCGCGGCGCGCCCTCGACATCGCCGGCGTGCGCGTGACGCTCGAGGCGTGGCGCTCGCTCACGCTCGGAGATCGCCGCGCGCTCGTCGCCGCCGGCGCGCCCGAGGACGTCGATGTCGAGCAGGTGCTCGCCGGCGTCCGCCGCGCGACGCCGCCCGCCACGCGCATCGCGCCGACGCCCGATCCCGATCCGCTCGAGCCTCCCGAGTCGATCACGCGCGCGCTCGGCATCGGCCGCTGCCTCGACGCGCGCACGTGGTCGGAGCTCCGCTCGCTCGATCGGTTCGCGATCGTGCATGGCTACCGGCGCGCGGTCGCGAAGGGCACACCCACGCAGCTCGAGGTGACGTTCGACGCCATCGTCGGGCCGCCGCGCACGCCGACGCACCCGATGCAGGCGCTCCCGCCGATGACGCCTACGCGGCCGATGGACGCGCTGCCGCTGATGACGCCCGCGCGCCCGATGTCCGCGCTCTCGCCGCCCACGCCGTCGCGCCCGCTCGAGGTGGGTCAGCGCGTCGGCGGGTCGGCGGTCGGCCGTATGTCGACGCCGCTCGACCGCGCCGCGCGCGGGCCGATCACGGCCGACAGGCCGGGCTACTCGAAGCCCGGCGCCTACTCGATCAGCACGCCGCCGCCGCCGCCGCGGCAGGACAGCCCGCGCTCGCAGCCCATCTCGAGCGGCGAGCGCGTGCCGAGCCCGCGACCTCCGCGCAGCACCCACCTCGACGAGCACGGCGAGGTCCACATGGTGCCGGTCAGCGACAAGCAAAAGACCGTGCGCCGCGCCGTCGCCCGCGGCACCGTTCGCATGAAGCGCGAGACGGCCGAGCTCATCGCCACCGGCAAGGCGCCGAAGGGGGAGGTCTTGGCGACGGCGCGCGTCGCCGGCATCCTCGCGGCGAAGCGCACGCCCGACCTCGTGCCGCTCTGCCACCACGTCGCGCTGACGCGCGTCTCCGTGGAGCTCGAGGTGGACGTGAACGAGGGCTGCGTCGAGGTGCTCGCGATGACCGAGGCCGTCGATCGCACCGGCGTGGAGATGGAGGCGATGGTCGCCGTGTCGATCGCGTGCCTGACGCTCTACGACATGCTGAAGGGCGTCGATCGCGACATCGAGATAACGAAGGTGTTCCTCGCCGAAAAAATCGGCGGAAAGACGGGCCACTGGGTTAAGAGCCCGTGACCGGGGCGCGGATCCGCGCGACGCCGATCGCGCTCGACGAGGTCGTCGCGGCCGTCGATCACCCGAGCGCGGGCGGCGTGGCGACGTTCCTCGGCGTCGTGCGCGACCACGCCGACGGCCAGCCCGTGACGCTCCTCGAGTACGAGGCATACGCGCCGATGGCCGAGACCGAGCTCGCGTCGATCCTCGACGAGATCGCGGCCGAGATGCCCGGCGTGCGCGTCGCCGCGACGCACCGCACCGGCGCCCTGCGCGTCGGCGACGTGGCCGTGGCGTGCGCCGCGAGCGCGCCGCACCGCGCGGAGGCGTTCGCCGCGTGCCGCGCGCTGATCGATCGCATCAAGTCCCGCCTGCCCATCTGGAAGCGCGAGCACGGCCCCGATGGCCCCTACTGGGTCGGCTGGGCCGACGCGCGCTGCGAGCCCGGGCACGCGCATCACCACGATCGACGCTGAGCCGCGGAACACACGCGACAGCTCGCGGGTTTTGGCGCGAGGATGCCGCCCCCGTGACCGACCCTGCGCTGCCAATCGCTCTGTTTCGCTCCTCGCCGGCGGATTTCGTGGTCGACGAGGTGCCGCTCTACCCGCCCTCCGGCGCCGGGGAGCACCTCCACCTGGTGCTCCGCAAGACGGACGTCACCACGCAAGACGCGGTGCGCGCCATCGCGCGGGCGCTCGACGTCGATCCGCGGGGCGTCGGCGTCGCCGGCATGAAGGACAAGCGCGCCATCACGACGCAGGCGGCGACGTTCCCCTTCCCCATCGCGCGCGGCGCCGCTGCAGACGCGGCGGCGTCGATCCACGTCGACGGCGTCGAGGTGCTCGCGGCCGAGCGGCACGCGCACAAGCTGAAGCCCGGGCACCTGGCCGGCAACCGCTTCGCGATCACGCTGCGCGGCCTCTCGCGGTCCGGCGCCGACGACGTCGCGCGCGGCCTCGCCGACGCGGCCAAGCGCGGCGTCCCCAACGCGTACGGGCCGCAGCGCTTCGGACGCGACGGCGACAACCCCGAGCGTGCGCTCGCGTGGCTCGCCGGCAAGGAGCGCGGCCCGCGCGATCCGAACCAACAGCGCTTCTTGTTCTCCGCGCTGCAGTCCTTGCTCTTCAACCGCGTGCTCGAGCGCCGCGTCGACGGCGGCTCGTGGGACCGCGTGCTCCCGGGCGATCTCGCCAAGAAGGCCGACTTCGAGGGCAGCGAGCTCGAGGCCGTTCGCCACTTCGGCGGCCTGTTCGCCGTCCCGCTCGAGGGCGACGAGCTCGCCGACGTGCTCGCCCGCAGCGCCGCGGGGCACGTCGTCGCCACCGGGCCGATGTTCGGGGCGAAGATGCGCTGGCCCGACGGCGCGCCTGCGGCGTTGGAGCGGGCGATCCTGGACGAGGCGCTCGGGGCCGCGTCGATCGCCGGCGAGGCCGCGGCGCTGACCCCGTTTCGCCACCTCGGCGAGGGCACGCGCCGCTCACTCGTGCTACCGGTCAACGAGGTCATGACGGAAATCAACGAAGAATCTCCCGACACGGCGTCGCTGATCGTCCGATTCGTGCTACCGAAAGGCGGCTACGCGACCACGGTGCTCCAACGCTTGTGCGTGTTAAAGGAGGGCCACGGAGCGGCCCGCGAGGCCGAGCGCGACGACGTCGCGTAGCGCGTCGAGCACGCCGGTCGAGAGACGCGTCGAAACAACGGACACGAAAGAAGACAGATGAACCTCGTCGAGTGGCTCAAGCGAATCATGGTCGCGTTCGGCGCGTCCTGGGTCATGTGGCTCATGATCGGGCTCAGCGTCGTCTCGGTCGCGATCATCCTCGAGCGCGCGTGGTTCTTCTGGTCGCTGCGTGACGATCTCGGCGTCCTCGCGCGCGAGCTGCGCGCCGCGCTCGGCACCTCCATCGACGCGGCGAAGAAGCGCATGGAGGCGTCGCCCTCGGCGGAGGCCGCCGTCGTCGTAGCAGGGCTCACGGTCGCGCACGACGGCCCGGCCGCCGCGTCCGAGGCGATGGCCGGCGCGCAGGCCTTGCAGAAGATGAAGCTCGAGCGTCGCCTCGCGTACCTCGGCACGCTCGGCAACAACGCGCCGTTCATCGGCCTGCTCGGCACCGTCATCGGCGTCGTCGCCGCGTTCGACACGCTCGGTCACCAGACGAAGGGCGCGACCGCGAGCGCGGGTCAAGTCGCCGCCGAGGCGACGATGATCGCGATCGGCGAGGCCCTCGTCGCGACCGCCGTCGGCCTCGCCGTCGCCATCCCGGCCGTCATCTTCAACAACTACTTCCAGCGCCTCATCAAGTCGACGCTCGCCAACACCGAGGCGCTCACGCGCGTGCTCATGGCGCACCTCGTGGCGGACCCCGATTTCGCCGCCCAGCATGGCCTCGACGAGCCGGAGCCGCCCCCGCCGCCGCCGAAGTCGACGAAGGCAAGGCCCGCGAGCGCGAAGAAGGCCGCGCCGAAGCCCGCGCCCGAGCCCGAGGAAGAGCCGGCCGACGAGGAGCAGGGCTGATGGCCGCGAGCTCCGGCAACGACGAAGACGGGATGGTCAGCGGCATCAACGTCACGCCGTTCGTCGACATCTGCCTCGTCCTCCTGATCATCTTCATGGTCACGGCGCGCTTCATCGATCAGAAGGGCATGAACATGGATCTGCCGAAGTCCGCGCAAGGCACGGACACGCAGCAGATCTTCGGCGTCGAGCTCCACCTGAACGGCACCACCACCGTCAACGGCAAGCCCGTCACGACGGACGACGCGATCCTCGCCGCCGCGAAGGAGGCGCAGGCCAAGAACCCGGACCTGCGCGCCACGGTGAAGGCCGACTCCGCCGTGCCCCATGGGCGCTTCGTGCGCGCCGTCGAGCTGCTCAAGACGGCGGGCATCGGGAAGATCGCGATCGGCGTGTCCCCAGGCGAGAGCACGTCGCCCGCCGCGGGCGCGGCGGTCGCGCCCATCGGCTCTGCGCCTTAAGTTCGCTCGATGGCCTCGACCGCTCTCCACGCGCGCGGACGCGACGACGATCCGTTCGCGCCCGTGCTGTCGCTCGGAGAGCGGGCGGTGTCGGTCGGCGCGATCATCGGCCTCGTCGTCGGGCTCGCGACGCACGGCTACGCGTCGTCGCGCGCGATGACGTCGCTCTACGACATGCAGCGGCTCGCCAAAGCCGAGCGCGCGACGCTGCACGAGTTCTTCTGGGCCTTCTACGACATCGAGGTGCCCAAGCCGCCAGAGGCGAAGCCCGAAGAGGCGCCGCCAGAGCCGGAGCCCGCGCCCGAGCCGGAGCCCGCGCCGAAGGCCGCCGCGCCCGAGAAGGACATCTACGACCAGCCGCCCACGCCGGCGAAGGCCGCCCCCCAGCTCACGCGCGAGGCGTCGCCGAACGACAAGATCGAGGACATGACCGACACGATCGTGTCCGGCACCGGCACGCAGACGAACGGCATGCTCTCGGCGAACGGCGTCGGCGACAAGGCGGTGATGAACACGCACGCGGCCGTCGGCGGCGTCGTCGGCGGAGTGGGAACGGGCGCACCGAAGGCCGGTCCGCCGCCTGCACCTGCGGGTCCGGATCAGTCGCGCTCACCCGGGCTCGTCGGCGGCGGCAACTGGAACTGCCCCTTTCCGCCCGAGGCCGACGGCGACCAGATCGATCGCGCCGACGTCGTCATCAGCGTGACCGTGAAGCCCGACGGCTCGCCGAGCTCCGTGTCCGTCGTACGCGATCCGGGGCACGGCTTCGGACGGGCGGCGAGGAGCTGCGCGTTCGCGCGGAGGTTCACTCCCGGCCTCGATCACGGCGGGCAGGCGATCACGATGTCGACGCCGCCGATCACCGTTCACTTCACGCGCTGACGCCGGGCGAGCTCACCGGAGCGGCGCGATCACGCGCCGGGGAGCTCGAAGGGCACGTACGGACCGGTCGCGCCCACGGCAAGCCGTGAAATAGCGATCGATCGCCGGCCGCGTCCGGTGGACAATCCGCCGCGATGACGCTCGCGCACACGCTCGGCTCCGCCAACCCCACTCGCTCACGCGCTCCGATTCGCGCGGCCGTCGTCGTCGCGGTCGACGGCGCCGACCTGCTCGTGACCGAGGCCGAGGGCCCGGCCGCCGTCGTCCGCGCGCGGTCGCTCGATCTCGGCGGGCGCGTGCTCGAAGCGGGCGACGCGGTGCTCCTCGCCGACACGGCCGACGGTCGCTTCGTGCTCGGCGCGCTCGGCCCCGGGCCGACGCGGCGCGCGCTCGAGGACGGCAGCGTCGTCGAGACCGAGGCGGATCGCGTCGTCATCCGCGGGCCCGACGGGCTCGTGCGCGTGCGCTACGAAGGCGGCTCGGCCGAGGTCGCGGCGCCGAGCGGCGACTTGACGCTGTCGGCGCCGAGCGGGCGCGTGCGCCTCGCCGCAGGGTCCGACGTCGAGATCGAAGCCGCGCGCAAGATCTCCATCGGCGTTGCTGGCGCGTCGACGCCGGCGATCGGCGTGGACGCCGGCGTCGCGCGGCTCCACGCGCCCGCGGTCGAGATCGAGGCGAAGGCGCACCGCGTCCTCGCCGAGGAGTCGACCACCGTCGCGCGCACGATCACGCACACGGCCGAGGTGCTCGCGTCGAGCGCCGAGCGCTTCGAG
>DASYCF010001104.1:0-1608 GCA_036500365.1 Byssovorax sp. | reverse complement strand
GCGACCACGCGGCTACGCGCAGCCCCTGCGGTCGGCCCGCCTGGCGCGGATCCAGCTCGCCTCGCGCGTCGACGACCTCTCCGGACGGTCATCGGGGCCCCGCGCGGCGCGTTCTCCGGGCGGGCACGGTGGTTGCCGTTCTCGATCCAAACGACCGACAACCGACGGGTGGGAAAGGGTCATCTCGTGAGCGCAGAAGCCGTGCATGTAGGAGTTCCGCGCGAGGGCGCGACCACCGTGATGGAGAGCGGTCCGCGTCGCATCGGCGCCGACGCCGCCGGGGGCAGCTACGTCAGCGGCGACGTGCTCGCGGACAAGTACGTGCTCGAGAGCGTGCTCGGCGAGGGGTCGATGGGCGAGGTCTGGGTCGCGACGAACACGGCCCTCGGCGCCGAGGTCGCGATCAAGCTGCTGCGCGGCGGCGACGCGGCGGGAGCCGACTCTGCGGGCGCGTCCGCGTTCGCCGACCACCTCTTGCACGAGGCGCAGGCGACGGCGAAGGTGAACCACGCCTCCGTCGTGCGGATCTTCGACTGCGGCCTCACGGCGCGCCGCGACCCTTACATCGTGATGGAGCGCCTCGAGGGCGAGGACCTCCGCGCGAAGCTCGTGCGCGAGGGCCCGATGACGCCCGAGGCCGCCGTGCAGCTCATCCTCCCCGTGCTTCAAGGCATGCAGGCCGCGCACCTCCAAGGCGTCGTGCACCGCGACCTCAAGCCCGAGAACCTGTTCCTCACGCGCTGCGACGACGGCATCGCGCCGAAGGTGCTCGACTTCGGCATCGCCGACACGAGCTCCCTCGACGGCGGCCTCGGCGCCACGATCTGTGGAACGCCGGACTACATGGCTCCCGAGCAGATCACGCGTGAGCCGAAGCCCGATCATCGCGCCGATATCTGGTCGGTCTGCGCCGTGCTGCACGAGGCGATCTCGGGGCGCGCTCCCACGCGCTCGACCGACGCCGACGCCTTGTTACCCGACGTCGACGACGAGCTCCGCGCGATCGTCGCCAAGGGCCTCGCGCCCGCGCCGTGCGACCGCTTTCGCAGCATGATCGAGCTCGGCGAGGCGCTCGCCGCCTGGCTGCTCTCCCGCGGGGTCGAGGCCGATTGCCAGGGCGGTTCACTCCGCGCGCGCTGGCTCTACGGGCACGAGTCGTCCGCGCCGGGACCGCGCACGTCGCCCGTTCCTCCCGCGAGCGCGTTCGTCGTGGCGAACCCCGCGGAGGCCTCCACGGACCCGCTCGACGCTCGATTTCGCCGGTCTCGCGCGCGCCGCATGGGCGCCGCCGTCCTCGTCGCGGCGCTCGTGACGGCCCTGCCCGCGGTCGTGTACTTCGGCTGGAACGCGGTCACCGAATCGGCCGAGCCGGAGCAGGCTCCGGCGGCAGCCGTCGTCCCTGGAGCGGCTCCGCGCGCGCTCGTCGCGAGCGTGATCGAAGCGCCGACGCCGGTCGACGTCCCACCCGCGGCGTCCGCCGAAGCAGCGCACGCGGACCACGGGGCGGGCAAGTCGGTCGTGCGCCGCCCGCGCCCGCGCGCGGCTGCCGCGGCGCCGACTCGCGCGCACGGGCCGTCGACGGCTACGGCTACGGCTACGGCGACGGCG
>DASYCF010001103.1:0-2380 GCA_036500365.1 Byssovorax sp. | reverse complement strand
GAACCGCGTCGCGCTCGAGCACGAGCTCGAAGGACGCTACGCCGAGGCGCTCGCGGCGGTCGCTCCGTTTGCCGAGGTGAGCTTGGCCCCGTCGATGCGCCTCCTGCTCGACGACACGCGAGCGTGGATGCTCGCGCACGTCGGCGAGCCCGAGCAGGCGATCGAGATCGCGGAGCGCGCGCTCGCCGACGCCGTCGCGAGGAAATCGTCGCAGGCTGCGTCGCTCGTCCAGACGCTCGGCGTCGCGCAGACGCTCGGCGGGAAGCACGCGGAGGCCATCGTCCACCTCGAGCGGGCGCTCGTCGCCCTACCGGACGCGCAGTCGATCGCCCGCACGTCGCTCTACCTCGGCCGCGCCCGCCTCGCGTGCGACGACGTCGCACGCGCCCGGGTGGACTTCGAACGCTGCGCGCGCAGTGGAGACGCGCTACCACGACCTCGCCATGCGCGAGCTCGAACGCCTCGACGGCCCCGCCTACCGCACCTGACCGCGGTGTCGAGCCGACGTAGGCGAACGCGACTCGGAGAGACGATCAGCCCTCGCATCGCCGTGTTCCCCCCTCTCCCGAGAGGGAGAGGGGGGCTAGGGGGGTGAGGTCTGCGTCACTTGCGGGGCGGGGTGCCCGGGGGGAGGTTCGGCTGTCCCGACGGCTACATCGCCTGCGCGCGCTGAAGGGCCTCGCGGGCTTGGAGCTTCCCGACCCACGCGCTCACGTGCTTGTAGGCGGCGAGATCGACGCCGCCCATGCCGGCGAAGAAGCACGCCATCGCGGGCAGCACGTCGGCGAGGGTGAACGTCTCGCCCATCACGTACGGGTGCTCGGCGAGGCGCGCGTCGAGGACCTTGAGGTCGGTCTCGACGGCGCCGCGGCAGAGCTTGGCCATCGGCTCGTGGTGGAGCTCCTTCGGCACGCGCTCGCTCGAGGCCATCATCAGGCCGTGGATGTCGTGGCCGAGCTGCGCCGTGCCCCACACCGTCCAGCCCATCGCCTCGGCGCGGCCGGCGTCGTCGGTTGGCCAGAGCTTCTTGTCGGCGCCGAACTTCTCGGCGAGAAAGATCACCATCGCGGTCGACTCGAACATCGGCCGGCCGTCGACGATCATCGCGGGCACGCGCTTGTTCGGGTTGATCTTCGCGTACCCCTCGCTCTTGTGCTCGCCGGACTTGAAGTCGACCTTCTTCGACTCGTACGGCACGCCGAGCTCCTCGAGCGTCCAGAGGACGATGGCGGCGCGCGTCTGCGGGGCGTGATGGATGACGATGCTGGTCATGTTCTTCCTCCGGGGTGGGCGGCGGAGCATAGCCAGGCGCCGCGCGCGCGATAGCGGGTTGACGCTCGGCGCGCGCAGCCAGGATGCTGCGGCGATGGACGGCGGGATCCGCCGCGCGGCGCACGCGCTCGAGGTCGCCGCGTGCCTCGGCCTGCTCGTGCTGCTTCAGCTCGCGGGGGCGGCGCGCCAGGTGAAGCACGGCTTCGTCCCGTTCGTGCACCCGCCGACGCGCGTGAGGTTCTCGTGGGACATGTTCTCGCCGGACATCACGCGGTGCGACGTCGCTTGGTCGCCGCCGCTCCGCGTGGGCGAGCGCACGATCGAGAAGCTCGGCGACGTCGCGCCGACGCTCGAGTTCGACGTCGTGATGGGCGAGCTCGGCGAGTACCGCGCGCTCGCGTTGCAAGGCTGCGACCATCGGACGGCGAAGGCGACGCGCGCCGCGATCACCTGCCAGACGCCCGAGGGCCACTTCGTCGACGTGGACGTCGCGTGCCCGTGACGCTCGCCGCGCGGGCGCTCGCGCGCTTCTCGGCGTGGATCGACAGGGCCGACGAAGGCCGCGACGTCGCGCGCTTCCGCGTCGCGTTCGCCCTCGTGTGGGTCGTGTACGACGCGCTCGATCTCGCGCTCCGCGGCACCGACCTCGGCAACGACCCGTTCTCGACGACGCGGACGCCCGGGCTGACCGCGATCCAGATCGGGCTCGTCGTCACGGGCGTCGCCGTCGCGCTCGGCGGCCGGCTCGTCTATCCGGCGGGCATGCTCTACGCGGCCCTGCGCGCGGAGGAGCTCTTCCACTACTACGACCTCAACGACTACGCGTTCGGGGCCGTGACGATGCTGCTCCTCGCGCACGCCGAGGGCGGGCCGCTGTCACGCGGGCGGCCGAGCTGGGTGCGCGACGCGCTGCGCGTCGAGCTCGCCTGGGTCTACTTCGCGACGGCCGCGCTGAAGATGTCGAGCGCGTGGCTCGGCGGCGGAGAGATCTTCGTCCGCTCGATGCACCTGTCGCGCGCGCACGCGTGGCCCTACCCCGGCTTCGTGCTCACGGTGCTCCGCTCGCGCGGGGCCGACGGCGCGCTCGCGTGGGTCGGCCTCGCCGCCG
>DASYCF010001102.1:0-12929 GCA_036500365.1 Byssovorax sp. | reverse complement strand
AGGGCCGCGTCGACCGCGCCCACCCGGCCGAGAGCCGCGTCTTGAAGAAGGTCCTCGGACTCGCCGGGCACGGCGGCGGCAAGCGGCTCGAGGCGGACTCACCCGCGTTCACGGTGCTCTCGGCGTGGGTCGCCGCGGGCGCGCCGCTCGACGACGCCGCGTCGGCGACGCTCGCGCGCATCGAGGTCACGCCTCGCGAGCGCGCGGTCGAGGTCGGAGCCGCGCGCGGCGCGCAGCTCGTCGTGACGGCGGTCTTCGTCGACGGTCGCCGCGAGGACGTCACGCGCGTCGCCCGCTACGAGAGCCGCGCGCCCGACGTCGCCGCGGCGGACGCGACGGGCCTCGTGACGGCGCGCGCGCCGGGAGCGGCGCCGATCGTCGTGTCGTTCCTCGGCTCGTTCACCGACGCGACCGTCCTCGCGCCGCGCCCCGGGGGCGACAGGGCGGCCGCGCACGCGGCGCGCCGCCGCACGCTGGTCGACGATCACGTGCTCGGCCGCCTCGAGGCGCTGCGCATGAAGCCCGCGGCCGACGCCGACGACGCGACGTTCCTCCGCCGCGTGATGCTCGACGCGATCGGCACGCTGCCCACGCCCGAGGAGCAGCGCGCGTTCGTCGCCGATCGACGCGAGGGCAAGCGCGAGCGGCTCGTCGACGCCGTGCTCGCGCGCCCCGAGCTCGCCGACTGGTGGGCCACGCTGCTCTCCGACTGGACCGGCAACGACAGCCGCTACTTCGGCGAAGACTCGTGGAAGCACGGGTACCAGTGGTGGAGCTGGCTCCGCGCGCGCCTCGCGCAGCATCAGCCGTACGACGCGATGGTGCGCGACATCCTGACCGCGACGAGCCGCGACGGCCGCACGTGGGAGGCCTACCTCGCGTGGATGCAGGCCGAGCAGGCGAAGGTGAAGGACCGCGCCGACTGGGACCTCGACTACGAGCACAAGAAGACGCTCGACCTCTTCTGGACGAAGACGGTGAACCGCGCGCCCGAGGCCGTCGCGCAGGAGGTGAGCTACTCGTTCCTCGGCGTGCACATCGACTGCGCGCAGTGCCACAAGCACCCCTTCGATCGCTGGACGCAGGACGACTTCTGGCGCTTCGCCGCGTTCTTTCCGCGCGTCCGTGTCGGCTACCCCGCCGCGGTGCGGCGGCTCTATGCAGACGAGCGACCGCCGACGAAGGAGGTCTTCGTCGCCACCGCCGACGACGGGATCCAGCCGCTCAAGAACCCGCGCACGGGCGCCGTCGTCACGCCGCGGCTCCTCGGCGGCGCCGACGTGCCCGACGGGTCGGCGGCCGACCCCCGGGTGGCGCTCGCGCGGTGGGTGACGTCGCGCGACAATCCTTTTTTCGCGCGCGCGATCGTGAACCGCGTGTTTGCGCACTACTTCGGCCGCGGCCTCGTCGAGCCGACCGACGCGCTGTCGGCGGGCAACCCGCCCTTCGATCGCGCGCTCCTCGACGCGCTGACGAAGGACTTCGTCGATCACGGCTTCGACCTCACGCGCCTCCACCGCACGCTGCTCACGTCGACCGTGTATGGACTCGACGCGCGCGCCGCGGAGCCGGGGCAAGACGAGCGGCTCCTCGCGCACTACGTCGTCCGCAGGCTCCCCGCGGAGGTGCTGCTCGACGCCGTGAACCGCGTGACCGAGCGCGACGGCTCCATCGGTGACGTGTTCGCGCCGCCGAACGTGCGGGCGATCGCGTTCCCGGCGAGCCGGCCGGTGGGCGCGGCGGCCCGCCCGTTCGCGCTCTTCGGCCGACCGAAGCGCGCCGCCGCGAACGACTGCGAGCGCGACGACGCGCCGACGCTCCCGCAGGCCGTCTACACGACGAACGATGCCGAGATCCTCGACAAGGTGCGCGCGCCCGGCGGCCGGCTCGATCGGCTGCTCGAGGCCGGGGCGAGCGACGGCGCGATCCTCGACGACCTCGCGCTGTCCGCGCTCGGCCGCGCCTTGCATCCGGACGAGCGCGCGCGCCTCCTCGATCGCGTCGCCGCGTGGCAAGCTCCAGGGGAGGGCGCGCCAGGCAAGCCCGCGGCGCGTCGGCACGAGGCGCTCGAGGACGCCGCGCTCGCCATCCTCACCCTCCCCGAGTTTCAGACGAACCATTGAAGGTGCGCGCGATGTCGACCTCTCGTCGAGGCTTCTTGCAGATCGGCGCGGTCTCCGCGGTCGGGCTCACGCTCGACGCGCTGCTGCGCGCGCGCGACGCGGACGCCGGCGCGCCCGTGAAGGCGAAGAGCGTGATCTTCGTGCGGCTGACGGGCGGTCCCGGTCACCTCGACACGTTCGACCCCAAGCCCGAGGCTCGGTCCGAGGTGCGCGGGGAGTTCGGCGCCATCGCGACGAAATCGGGCGATCGCCTGTCGGAGCACTTGCCGAAGCTGGCGGCCTGCTCCGACAAATTCGCGCTGGTGCGCGCCGTCACGCACAACCTCGGCGAGCACGCGCTCGCGCAGACGCTCACCTCGACCGGCAACCGGCCCGACGCGACGCTCGTCTACCCGTCGCTCGGCGCGATCGCCGCGAAGGAGATCCCGGGCCGGCCCGACATGCCGTCGTCCGTCGCGATCCCGGGCGTCGAGGGCGCGGGCTTCCTCGGCGTGCAGTACGCGCCGTTCGCGACGGGCGGCGACCCGGCGCGCTCGTCGTTCGTCGTCGCCGGCCTCGGCCCGCGCGGCCTCACGGAGGCGCGCTTGCGGCGGCGGCGTGATCTCGCCGCGCTCTTCGATCGAGGCCCGGAGGCGGGCGCCGCGCCGTCGCTCGCGATCGATCGCTTCCAGGCCGAGGCGCTCGCCATGGTCACGTCGGAGCGCGCGCGCGCCGCGTTCGATCTCCGCGGCGAGCCCGACGCGCATCGCGACGCGTACGGCCGCACGTCGCTCGGGCAGTCGCTCTTGCTCGCGCGCCGGCTCGTCGAGGCGGGCGTTCGCTTCGTCACGGTCGCGACGCCGAACGCGTGGGATCTGCACGGCGCGGCGTTCGACCCGCTGAAGGGCACGCTGCTGCCCGCGCTCGATCAGGCGCTGTCCTCGCTGCTGCTCGACCTCGCCGCGAGCGGGCGGCTCGCCGAGACGGCCGTGTGGGTGACCGGCGAGTTCGGCCGCACGCCCGTCGTCAACGCGAGGGGCGGGCGCGATCACTGGCCGAACGTCTACACGTGCCTCTTCGCAGGCGGCGGTTCGCCCGGCGGGCTCGTGCTCGGCGCGTCCGACGCCGAGGGCGCCGCGCCGAGGGACCGCGCCGTACGCCCACAAGACATCGCGGCGACGCTGCTCGCGCTGCTGGGCGTCGACGCGACGCGCAGGAACACGACCTCGGTCGGCCGCGTCGTGCCGGTGCTCCACGAAGGCGAGCCGATCCGCGAGCTGCTCGGTTAGCGCCTTCAACCGCCCGCGGGGTCAGCGCGAGGCGGCAGGGGCGGCGGACGGGCTCACCGACGCAGCAGGCGAGGCAGCCGCGGCGGGCGCCGACGCCTTCGCGCGGGCGTACAGGTACGGCGCGTCGCGCACGTCCATCGCCACGAGCTTGTCGCGCGACACGCTCGCGCTCGTCTCGTCTCCCGCCTTCTGCTCCGCGAGGAGGAGCTCCCAGCGACAGAAATAGTCCTGGTCGACGCACGCGGCGAGCTCGACCATGGCCGCCTTCGCGTCGCCCTTCGAAAGCGTGGTCGCGCCGCGGCCGAGCGCGGCGAGCGACGCGAGGTCGAGATCGGTGGGCGACGCCTTCGCGTCCGCGGCGAGCCCGGCCGCCGCCTTCTCGACGTCGGCCGTGGCGCCCGCGCGCGAGCCGAAGATCGCCGCGAGCGTGAGGGCCGTCCGCCGCACGCGGTTCATCGCGATGCCCGGGAGCTTGGCCTTTTCGCCGCGTTCGATCGCCTTCGCGAGCTCGCGCTGCGCCTCCCCCTCCTTGCCCGCCTCGGCGAGCGCTACGCCGCGGAGCGTGGAGGAGACGGCGTACGCCTCGTCGTATTTCGCCGCCTGCGCGGCCTTCTCGATCGCGTCGGCGCGCTTGTTCGCGTCGTCGACGTCGCCCTTCGCGAGCGCGGCCCACGCGCCGATGATGTCGACGTCGATCTTGTCGTTCGGGCGCGGCGCCTCGTCGTGCGAGCGGGCGTTCGCCTCGAAGCCGCCCGCGTAGTCGCCGCGAAGGAACCGCGTCTGCGCCACGCCGTCCCACGCGAAGGTGAAGCCGCGCGACGCCGCGTCGGTGAACGCCTTCTCGGCCTCGGGCAGCTTGCCGCCGTTCATCAGCGCCTCGCCCAGCGAGTCGAGCGCGTTCGGCTCGTCGGGCTTGAGCTCTGCGTACTTGCGGAACGCAGCGACCGCGGCGTCGACCTTGTGCTGCGCGAGGTAGCCGTAGCCGAGCGCGTTGTAGACGGGCGCCGTGTTGGGCCCGAACGCGGCCGCCTTGCCGTAGTGGAGCGCGGCGTCGTCGAACTTGCGCTCGTCGTACAGGCGGTTCGCGAGGTCGAGCTGCGCGCGCCAGTCGAAGGGAGCGAGGTCGACGACCTTCCGCGCGAGGTCGCGCGCCTTGCCGCGATCGCCGCCCCGCAGGGCCGCGAGCTCCTCGATCGTGAGGCGCTCGGGCTCCGGCAGCGGCGCGCGCGCGGCCATCGCCTTCGCGAGCTCGATGTCGCCCTCGGGGCCGGGCACGAGGTAGCCCAGCCACGCGTGCGCGAACGCGAAGCCCGGCTCGGCCTCGACCGCCTTCTTGAGCTCGACGATCGCCTCGGCCTCGCGCGTGTTGAGCTGGAGGTCGCGCGCCTTGTCGAACGCGGCGCGCGCGCCGGCGTTCGACGACGTGACGGGGACCTCGGAGAACACCGTGGGCCCGGCTTCGGCCGGGGCGGCCGCGACCTGGCCCGTGCTCGCGGCCTGCGTCGCCGCCTCCCCGCCGTCGCATCCGACGGCGACGAGCAGCGTCGACGCGAGCACCCACAATCCCCCGAGAGCGCGCATGCGCGCATCGTGCACCGGTCGATTCTGCCCGTCACCAGGAGATACGCCGCGCGCCGCGCGAGCTCGCCGCGCGTCAGAGCTGCGTGGGCGAGCCGGCTTGGTCCGGCGAGGCCGGCGGCGCCTGCTGCGGCGGCGGCGCGGCGTTCGGATCCGTCGGGTCCGGCGTCTGCGGGTTCGGATCGTGGCGATGGTGGCGGTGCTTCCTGTGGCCCCCCTTGTGACCGCGGTGCGCCTTTCGGGAAGGCCGCGCGTCCGAAGGATCTTGCGGCTGCTGCGGCTGCTGCTGGTCGTCGACCTGCGGCCGCTGGTCTTGGGTCTGGGCCTGCTGCGGCGGCGCGACCTCGGCCCCGGGCTCGGGCGTAGGCGTCGAGTCGACCGTCGACTTGCCCTTGCAGCCGACGCCGAGCGCCGCTGCGGCGCCGAGCGCCACGACCCAAACCACGCGATGCACGTTCATGAGCTTCCTTCCTTCTCTCGACTGCGCGTCGCAAGCGGCGGACCACGCTCGAACGCGGCGGAATTGGTCGTCGAGAGCGCCGCCGCGCGCCTCGGGACGTCAACTGCGAGAACACATGTCAATCGCCGCCTGACCTGACCGGCTCGGCGTCACGGTCTAGAATGCGCGGCGGTGGCGAATCACGCGCACGACCTGCACGCGGAGCACGACCACGGGGCGCGCGGCCGCCACGAGGCGCAGGGCCGCGTCGAGGCCGCGCACGATCACGAGCACGACCTCCGCCGCACGCCGATGACGCGGCTCGCGCTCGCGCTCGTCGTCACCGGCGGGTTCATGTTCGTCGAGGCCGGCGTCGGCTGGTGGTCGAACAGCCTCGCGCTCCTCGCCGACGCGGGGCACATGCTGGCGGACGCCGCGGCGCTCGCGCTGGCCATCGTCGCGCAGCGCATCGCCTCTCAGGAGCGCACGCGCGCGCGGACGTACGGGTTTCGCCGCGCGGAGGTGCTCGCGGCCTTCGCGAACGGCATCGCGCTCGCGCTCACGGCGATCTGGATCTTCGTCGAGGCGGCGCAGCGCTGGAGCGCCCCGCCCGAGATCCGCGCGACCATCATGACCGTGACCGCGGTCATCGGCCTCGTCGTGAACCTCGCGTGCGCGTGGATGTTGGCGGCCGGCGCGCACGGGCACAACCTCAACACGCGCGGCGCGCTCGCGCACGTCATGACCGACGCGGCCGGCTCCGTGGGCGCGATCGCCGCCGGCCTGCTCGTCGCGTTCGCCGGCTGGAACCGCGCCGACCCCGTGATCAGCGCCGCGATCGGCGTGCTCGTCCTCTGGGGAGGTTACCGCCTCGTCCGCGAGACGACGCGCGTGTTGATGGAGGGCAGCCCGCTCGAGATCGAGATCGCCCACGTGGAGGACACGCTCCGCGCGGTCCCGGGCGTCGTCGGTTTTCACGATCTCCACGTGTGGTCGATCTCCGACGGCTTCGTCGTGCTCACCGTGCACCTCGTGATCAAGCGCGGCTACCACGGCACCGACGTCGTCGCGGCCGCAGCCGCGTCGCTCCGCGAGCGGCACGGCCTCGAGCACTGCACCATCCAGCCCGAGGCGTGTCAGGAGCAGTCGCTCGTCACGCTGCGCCGCCGCCCCGCTGCTTCCGCTTGATCGAGGGTGCTGCGAACGATCGAGCGAAGCGACGTCGGGGTTCAGGGCAGCTCGCGGCCCGTCGCGATCACTCGTCGTCGGGCGCGTTGTCGGGGATCTCGACGGTGCCGTCGTTCCTTCGCGGCTTGAAGCGGCCCCGGCGCCCGCCGGGCACGGCCGTCGGCGTCGCCTTGGGGGGGTGCTTCAGCTTGCCGGGATCGACCGCTTGCTCGATGGGCGCGGTCGCCGTCGCGGTCGGCGCGCCGCCGAGCGTCGGAAGCGGCTCGGTCTGCTGCACGGGCGCCTCGATCGGCTCGGGACCCGGCGTGCGCACCGGCTCGCCGCTCGCCGCAGGGACCGCCGTGAGCTGTGATCGCACGACGGTGCCGACGACGGCCGCGATCGCGATCGCGGCGATCGCGATGAACCACGTCGTGAGCCGGCGCCGCTTCGTGCCGTCGAGCTCGGGCGGCGGATCCGTGCGCGTCGTGCGCGAGCGCGCGAGCCCGTCGACCGTCGAGCCTTGCACGACGGGCCGCGCCGACGAGACCGAGTCGTCACCCGATGCAGGCGCGCGGCGCGAGCTCGGCGCGGGCTCGTGCGCGGCGCGCACGACGAGCGGGACCGGCTGCTCGCCGTCCGCCGTCACGTCGCCCCTCAGCGGCGGCTTCGGGCGCGGCTTCGACGGCGGCGTCGCGCGCGGGCCCCCTCCGTGTGCGCCCGGCTGCTGCGTCGGGTCGACCATCGTCGTCTTCGGCTTCGCGTCGACGACCTCCTCGAACTCGTCCTCGTCGAGGAACGGCGTCGAGCCTTGGCGCGCGGCGGGGCCGGCGCTCGCGGCGCCCATCGGCGGCGGGCGCATCGACGGCTTCTTCACCGTGTCCATGCCCGCGACGCCTGCGAGCGCGAGCGCCATCTCGCGCGCCGTCTGGAAGCGCTTGTCGAGGTCGCGCTCGCACGCCTTGGCGAACCACGCGTCGAACGCGGGGGGCAGCGACTTCAGCGTGTCGGACGGGACGGGGATCGCGCCCACGGAGATCTTGATGAGCAGGTCGCCGACGCCCTCGCTGTCGAACGGCAGATCGCCCGTCACGCACTGGAACGCGATGACGCCGAGCGACCACAGATCGCTCTTCGAGTCGACCTCGCCGATGCCCTTCACCTGCTCGGGGCTCATGTAGTGCGGCGTGCCGACGAGCGTGCCGACGCCCGTCTTGCGCATCGTCTGCTTGGCCGGATCGCTCACCTTCGCGACGCCGAAGTCGAGCACCTTGGCGATCTCGTCGTCGTCGTTCGGCACCAAGAATACGTTCTCGGGCTTGAGGTCGCGGTGGACGATGCCGGCCTGGTGCGCGCGCGTGAGCGCTCGCGCGACCTGCGTGATGATGCGCGACGTCTCGCGCAGGGGCAGCCGCCCGCGCGTGTTCAGGCGCTCGAAGAGATCCTCGCCGTCGAGCAGCTCCATCACGATGAACGGCTGCGTGTCGTCGATCCCGTGGTCGAGGATCTGGACGACGTGCGCGCTGCGGAGCTGCGCGGCGGCAGTCGCCTCGCGCTTGAACCGCTCGCGCGCATCCTCGCGCTTGGCGAGCTCGGGGTCGATGAGCTTGACCGCGACGTGCGTCTGGAGGGCGAGGTGGTCGGCCACCCACACCGCAGCTTGCGAGCCTTGCCCGAGCGGCCGGATGAGCCGGTAGCGTTCGCTCAGAAGTCGACCCGCTTCGATCTCCATCCGGACTCGCGTGTGGCTCGCGCGCAGGCTTCTAAGCCCGCGGGGCCTCTAGTCTTGTAGCGAAAACAGAACCCGTTTCCCAGCTTGGCGCGTTCTTGCCTCAGAAAAAGCCGCTTCTCGGCCGGGCGCCAATGTAGGCGAGCCGACGCGCGAGCGCCGCGGAATCAGTGGATGGTCTCTTCCAGGAGCTCGCGCCAGTCGTCGTGGGTGAGCTCGGGGTAGATGTAGTCGCCCTCGAAATTCGTGTGGTGGAGCATGAGGCGCGAGACGTCGAAGACGAGCTGGGCCACGTCGTCACCCGGCTTGGCGGCGCGGAGCTTCTCGCCGAGCTCGCGGAGGGCGGTGTGCTGCTTCGCCGCGACCTGCACCTCGGGGCCGAGGCCGCGGAGCTCGAGCTTCGGGAAGATCTGCTCTTCCTCGTATTTGAAGTGCCGTTCCATCGGCCCGTCGAGGAACTCGATCAGGCTGTCCTTCTCGGCGGCGGCGGCGCTCCGCGAGCTCCGCGCGAGCTCCCCGAGGCGGTTCGCCATCGCGCGGGCGCTGTCCTCTTGGCCGAAGAGCTCCGCGAGCATCCGGTCGTATTCCATGCCGCCGAGCGTAGTGCCGCATCCTGCGTGCCGCGCGACGAAAAGAGGCCCGACACGCGTTCGTCGCCGGCGGCGGGGTCATCCACGGTGGAACGGAGGGCCCGTCCGGCCGAGACCTGGAGGCATCGACGCGGTATAGTCCGACGTCCCTCTGCGGCGTCCCTGCGACGCCCGGCCGGCGCGAGCGCGCACGGCGCCTCGCGACCCCGCAACTCGATGCTCAAGGGCACAGCGACGAACCAGCGAATCGCCGATCGCCTCCTCGGCGAGGGGCGCATCTCGCGCGACCAGCACGCTCGCGTCGTCGAGTACGCCGCGCGCATGAAATCTCGGGTCGAGGACGCCATCGTCGAGATGGGCGTGCTCACCGAGCTCGACATGCTCAAGTTCGTCGCGACGCTCCACCAGACGAAGTTCGTGTCGACCGACAAGCTCTCGAAGGCCGTCATCGAGCCGCGCCTCCTCGGCCGCGTCCCGCAGAAGATGGCCGAGCTCCACGGCCTCTTCCCCGTCATGTTCGACGCCGCGTCGTCGACGCTCTCGGTCGTGATGGCCGACCCCGACAACGAGGCCGCGCTGAAGGAGCTGCGCCTCGCCGCGAACGTGCGCGACGTGCGGCCGTTCGTCGCGCGGCCCGCCGCCGTCCGCGCGGCGATTCAGCACCACTACCACGGCGATCGCGGCGCGTTCTCCGGGCTCACGCGGCCGCTCGGCGTCGCGTTCGAGCTCGACGGCGCCGACCCGTTCGAGCAGCGGGCGACGGCGCTCCCGGCCGCGCCGACGCCGGCCGCGAAGGCCGCGCCGAGCCCGGCGCCGCCACCGGCCGCCCCCCGGCCGACGCTCGAGCCGCCGTCGCCGCCGTCGCCGCCGCCGCAGCAAGCGCAGCCGGCCCCGCGCGCGGCGACGCAGCCGCGGCCGTCGCGCACGTCGAACGAGCCGCGCTACGAAGAAGGGATCGACCGGGCGAGCGCGCCGACGATCAACATCCCGGCGCCGCACGTCCTCATCTCGCCGACGGCGACGCACGAGTTCATCGAGACGCTCAACGTGCTCGTGAGCCTCATCGAGAACGCGCGGCAAGATCTCCGCGGTCACTCGGCGAACGTCGCGCGGCTCGCGAAGAAGACGTCCGAGCGCATCGGCCTCTCCGACGCGAGCGTCTCGGCGATCACCGCCGCGGCGTACCTGCACGACCTCGGCAAGATGGGCGCGTACCACCTGACCGCGCTCAACGTCTCCGAGTACGAGGGCCACCGCATCGCCGCGATGAAGGCGGTCGATCTCCCCGTGCATTTGATGGAGTCCGTCGGTCTCCAGGTCGAGACGGCGCAGGCGATCACGAGCATGTACGAGCGCTACGACGGCCGCGGCATCCCGAACGGGCAGGCCGGCAAGGAGATCCCGCTCGGCGCGCGCGTCCTCGCCGTCGTCGACACGTACGCCGATCTCACGCAGAACCCGCGCAACCCGTACCGCAAGATCCTCCGCCCGTTCGAGGCGTGCGAGGTGCTCGCGCAGTACAAGGGCCAGGTCTTCGATCCGAACATCGTCGATCTCTTCCGCCAGGCCATGAGCGGCGACGACATGCGCGCGAAGCTCCTCAGCGAGCGCCACACCGCGCTCATCGTCGACGCCGATCCCGAGGAGACGACCGTGCTCGAGCTGCGCATGATCGAGCAGGGGTTCGAGGTGCGCATCGCGCGGACGATCGAAAAGGCCAAGAAGGAGCTCGAGGGCGGCGAGATCAACCTCGTCGTGAGCGAGATCGATCTCGATACGCAGGACGGCGGCCTCATCCTGCGCAAAGAAGGGAAGGACGCGCCGTGGGGCCGCGACGTCACGTGGGTCATCCTGACGAGCAAGGCCGATCGGCAGAGCGCCCAGCGCGCCTTCGACCTCGGCGTCGACGACTTCGTCTCGAAGCCCGCCGCGACCGACATCTTCGTCGCGAAGCTGCGTCAGCTGATGGAGCGCCGCTCGGCGCAGGCGGGCGGCACGAAGGCGAGCGGCGTGTCCGGCTCGCTCGCCGAGATGTCGCTCCCCGACATGGTGCAGATCCTCTGGCACGGCCGGAAGACGTGCGCGCTCCGCATCCGCGCGAACGGCTCGTCGGGCGAGATCGACTTCGCCGACGGCCAGGTCGTGAACGCGCGCTACGACGCCACGCAGGGCGAAGACGCGTTCTACAAGATGATCGCGCTCCGCGAGGGCGATTTCCAGCTCGATCCGGCCTACAAACCGAGCGCCCGCACCATCACCGCGTCACCCGAGGCGCTCCTCCTCGAGGGCATGCGCAGGCTCGACGAGGGCGCTGCCCATCCCTGACGCGCCGTGAAGGACGTTCCACGCATCGAGACGGACCGGCACGTCTTGACCATCCCCCCGGCCGACGCGGCGCCGCGCCTGCTCGCGTACGCCGTCGACAACGAGCAGCACCTCGCGCGGTGGGAGCCGCCGCACCCGGAGGGCTTCTTCACGGAGTCGTACTGGCGGCGCCGCCTCGAGAAGAACCGTGAGGAGCACGACGCCGACGCGTCGCTCCGCCTGTGCATCTTCCGCCGCGGCGACGAGCAGGGTCCCGTGCTCGGCCACGCGAACTATTCCAACTTCGTGCGCAGCGCGTTCCTCGCGTGCACCCTCGGCTACAGCGTCGACCGGCGCGCCGAGGGCAAGGGCGTGATGCGCGAGGCGCTGGCGGCCGCGAACGCCTACGTGTTCGGCGAGCTCGGCATGCACCGGATCATGGCGAACTACATGCCCATCAACGAGCGGAGCGGTCGGCTCCTCCGGTCGCTCGGCTTCGTCGTCGAGGGGTACGCGCGCGACTATCTCTTCATCGGCGACGGCTGGCGCGATCACGTGCTCACCTCGCTCGTCGCGCCGCCGCGGGTGTAAGCGCCACGCTTTCCCGGAGTTGTCGCCTCTGCGCCGTCGAAGAAGCGGCGCGATCCTGCCCCTCCGTGCCGAATAAGACGAGCGGGGTGGCCGTTGTCACGCGTCGGCGACAAACTGCAGAGCGACGAGCGGGCGACGGGAACCGCGCGCGCACGCCGGCCGTCGAACGACCGGTAGCTTTCGGAGGCGAGCTCGATGGACGAATACGGTGACGCGGTGACCACGCGCTCCGCCGCGCGCGAGGCGGCGACGAACACGGGCGCGGCCGCCGCGGTCACCGCGCTCGCGGTCGCCTATCCGGCGCTCACCACCTGGTACTTCTGGGCCGACTGGTTCCGCTTCCTCGATTTCGGCGGACCGATGACGTCGACGCCGGCGGGCCTGCTCATCCCGTTCGGGGTCGACGGGTACGCGACCGTGCTCTCGCCGTGGCGCATCGTCGCGGCGGGCGTCACGGCGTTCCTCCTCGGCCGTTCGGCGCGCAAGCTCTGGCGGCGTGAGTCCGACGGGCCCGCGCTCTCGCTGCTCACGCTGTGGGGCGTGCTCCTGCCGCAGCTCTTCTGGTACACCGAGTTCAGCGCCGACTGGCGCTCGGGGCGCGGCCTCGGCACCATCGTGCTCGCCGCGTTCGCGACCGTCGTCTTGCCGACGGCGCTGCTCGTCCGGGGCAAGGCGAGCGCGCTCGGCGGCTGGGGCAAGCTCGCGATGGCGAAGGGCCGCCTCCTCGCGGCGACGGCCGGCCTCGGCTGGACGGCGCTCGCGGCGATGACCTTCCTCGACCACTCGGACGCGTTCTCGAACGTCGGCGGCGCCATGATGGCCGGACTCGCGACGCTCCCGCTCGCGGCGCTCGGCATGGTCGGCCTCTGGCGGCAGCGCACGTGGGGCCTCATGGCGGCGGGCGGCGCCGTCGCGGCGCTCGGCGCGATGTTCTTCGGCATGGGCGACGCGGCGTACGCGGCGAGCGGCCGCGCGATGGACTGGTTCGCGGCGGCGCCGGCCCTCCACCCGGGCGTGCTCGCGCTCGCGCCGATGGCCGTGCTCACGGCGATCCTCGCGCCGTTCGTCGTCGGCATGGCGCGCACGGTCGCGGGCGCGCCGCTCGCGAGCGCGTCGGCGTCTGCCGCGAGCTACGACGCG
>DASYCF010001101.1:0-7546 GCA_036500365.1 Byssovorax sp. | reverse complement strand
GAGCGCCCCGCGAGCGCCTCGATCTCGGCGAGCGCCGGACCGATCACGCGCTCGGCGGCGTCGAGCGTGAAGCCGCCGCGGAAGAAGGCGCACCGCGCGAGGCACGCCTTGTCGGCGTCACGCAGCTGGGCATACGAGTCGCCGATCGCGCGGCGCATCGACGCGTGTCGCCCGCCGTCGTCGCGCTGCGCGAGCATGTCGAGCGGCGCGGTGAGGCGCGCGCGGATCTGGGCCGGCGACAGCACGGCCGCGCGCGCCGCGGCGAGCTCGATCGCGAGCGGGATGCCGTCGAGGCTCCGCGCGATCTCGGCCGCCACGGCGAGGTCGCCCGCGCACGTCGCGAAGCCCGGCCGAACGGCGCGGGCGCGACGCAGGAAGAGATCGACGCTCGGCACGGCCGAGAGCGCCGCGTCGTCGAGGTCGGGCGCCGGCAGCGCGAGCGGCGCGAGCCTCGCCACGTGCTCGCCCGGCACGTCGAGCGTGACGCGGGACGCCGCGAGGAAATGCGCGCGCGGCGCCGCGCTCATCCACGCGCGCAGCACCTCGCGCCCTGCGTCGGCGACCTGCTCCACGTTGTCGAGCACGACGAGGACGCGGCGACGGTTCGAGATGGCCGCGCCGAGCGCCTCGATCGCCAGCGCTCCGCTCGCGTCGAGCCGTACGCCGAGCACCGACGCGACCACGGCGCACAGGTCCATGGCCGTCGTCGCCTGCGTCAGATCGCAGAGCCACGCGCCGCCGCCGCGCGCGTACGCGTCGGCGTGAAGCGCCGCGAACCGCGCGACGACGCGGCTCTTGCCCATCCCGCCGACGGCCGCGACCGTGACGAGGCGCGCCCCGCCGTCGAACAGGTCGGCGATCGCGGCGAGGTCCTCGTCTCGCCCGACGAGCGACGACGCGACCTCGACGACGTTCGTCTTGCGCGCGCGCCCACGCATCCCACCGCGATCCTACGCGATGAAGACCGCAGGGAGAGGAGAGCTAGTTGACCTGGACTTCGCCGCGCCAGAGGTGGCCCGTGTCGGCGTCGATCTCGGGGAGGAGCTCGAAGTGATACGGCGTCCCGTGCTGCGCGGTGGCGGCGACGTCGACCGTCATCACGACCACGTCGCCGTCGACGCACGTCGGGTGGTCGAAGCTGAACGTGAGGATGTCGGGCGAGTACGCCTGCGCCATCAGCTGCATCGGGTTCGCGAGCGGGCCGAAGCTGTAGCAGTGGAGGTTCACCGTGACGGACGTGCCCGGGGTCGCCGACAGCGTGTCGGTGTCGGGCGCGGTGTTGAAGTACGGCGTGCTGTTGGGGTCGGGAGGCGCGGGCTGGCACGGCTGCTGGCCGATCGCGGCGTTCGCGTTCGACCAGCTGCGCGTCAGGTTGTAGCCGGCCTCCTGCACGCTCGACATCTCGTCGCACATGTCGGCGACCTCACCGCCGTCGAGCGTCCACGGGGTGTCGTCGAGGATCATGTACGCGAGGCCGGGGATCGCCGGGTGCGGGTCGGTCGCCGCCTCGGCGAACTCGTGGCTCGCCGTGTCGGTCGTGTCGTCGGTGCTGCCGCTGCAGAGGTCGATGACCGCGTAGGCGAGCGCCGTCGTCGACATGCCGTCGTTGTGGCCGTACGTGTTGTGGTAGCCGAGGAACTCGCGGCAGCTGCTGCCGCCGCCCTCTTGCGGCGAGAACGAGATGCTCGTCGTGTTCGGCATGTAGAGCGCGTAGAGCGTCTGATCGGTCGGCGCAGGGAGCGTGCCGTCGGCGATGCGCGCGTCGATCCACGACTGGAGATCCGAGTCGTACATGCTGCCGGGCAGCGCGTCGGTGATGCGGACGTGGCCGCCGTTCGTCGCGGGGCCGACGCCGTACTCGCTGGTCACGGAGTTCCACCAGGCGAGCCCGCCGACCGCGTCGCCGAAGCCCTCCTCGAACGACGCGTCGGCGTCGCCGGGGAACGTGATCGTGACGATGACGGGGTCGTGCAGCGTGACGCCGCCGTTGTTCGGGATCTGCGGCATCCCCGGGTGCGGCGACGGGTACGTGTGGCCGCTCGTGCCGGTGCTCGTCGTCGTCGTCGCGGTGGACGTCACGCCGCCGCCCGCGCCGGTGGGCTCGCCCGAGGTCGTCGGGCTGCCGGTCGACGTCGGGCTGGTGGCCGTGGTCGTCGCGGTGGAGGTCGCGCCGCCGCTCCCCGTCGCGCCGTCGCCGAAGTCGGAGGAGTCGACGGTCGAGCCGCAGCCCGCGACGAGCGCGGCGGCGAAGAGAGACGAAGCGATGAGCGTTGCGCGCATGGATGACCTCGCGAAGGAACCGGAGCCCCAGCGCCATTGGTACGCAAATGCGCGCCGCTCGCCCAGCCTGCGTTTTCCACATGCGCGTTTCCCCCTTGGAAATACAGATGATTTCGCACAACAGGGCGGCAAACGTGCAGCCCGAGCGGCACGCGCGGCGCGTCAAGTCCGCGCGTCAGTCCGCCGCGATCAAGCCCGTCTTGAGCGCGTCGACGATCGAGCGCTGCTCGCCGGCCATCACGCGGTCGGCGTCGCAGCCGACGAACAGCTCGTCGCGCACGTCCCAGCCCTTCACCGGGATCTCGACCAGGGCGCCGCCCGCGAGCAGGCGCTGCGCGGCGATCGCGGGGCCGAAGACGACCGCCTCGGTGTGCTCGATCAGCTGGAACGCGAGCGCGACGGTCGTCACCTCGTGGCCGATGCGCCGCTCGACCATGGGGATGGGGCAGTCGTCGTCGGCCGGCAGGAACTGGCCGCCAGAGATATAAGTCGGCGCGATGAACGAGAGCTCTCGCACGCGCTCGGGCGCGATCGGCGGCGGGCCGAGCTTCTTCGCGATCGACGCCGGGGCGTAGAGCGCCTTGCGCACGAAGCCGACGGAGATCGACGCGAAGCTCCGCGGCAGCGACCCCTGCCCTTGCGTGAGCGCGACGTCGAAGAGCGAGTCGGCGGCGTACGAGCGCACGAGCGCCTGCGGGAGCTCCGAGCCGCGGAGGCGCAGATCCGGCCGCGCGATCGCGAGCAGCGGCATCGCGAACGCGAGCAGGTACGAGGGCGCCGCGACCGTCAGCGTGCGGTGCTCGAGCTCCCCGCGCGAGAGCTGGCGGAGGCGCAGCACGAGCTGCTCGAGCACCGGCAGCGCGCGGAGCCCCGCCTCGCTCACGGTCACGCGCTGCGTCCCGCGAGACAGAAGGTTGATCGAGAGCTGCCGCTCGAGCCGCGTGATCGCCTTGGAGACGTGCGACGGCGTGACGCCGAGCTCGCGCGCTGCGCCCGTGACGCTGCCCGACCTTCGGACCGCGAAGAACGTGAGGACGTCGGAGAGGCGAAGGTCGTCGAGCGGGTCCGGCACGTCGCCCTATTAACCGAGCGGCAGCTCGATGCCGACCCGCGCGCCGCCTCCCGGTCGATTCTCCGCGAAGGCCGCGCCCTGGTGCGACTCGGCGATGCGCTTGACCAGCGACAAACCCAGGCCGAGCGAGCCCGCCTCGCCTCGCTTGAAGAACGGCTCGAACACGCGGGCCTCCTCGCCGTCGACGAAGCCGGAGCCCTGATCCTCGGCCGCGATGCTCAGCCGGCCGTTGCGCCGACCGACGCGCAGGACCTCGAGGCCGCCGCCGTGCTTCCTCGCGTTGTCGATCAGGTTCGCGAGCGCGCGCGCGAGGAGCGTCGCGTCGGCGCGGACCTCGACGTCGACGTCGGCCGCGGTGACCGGCGCCGCGGGGTCGACGCCCGCGGCGGGGTCGCTGTCGCGCAGGTCGGCGACCTCGACGACGAGCTTCGCCGGATCCTCGCCGGCGCGCTCGAGCGCGCGACCTGCCGCCTCGACCACGTCGACGGGGCGCTGGCTCAACACCTGGAAGTCGATGCGCGAGCTCGCGAGGAGATCGCCGACGAGCGCGTCGATCTCCATGACCTCGCGATCGAGCTCGTCGAACGTCTTCGCGTCGTGCCTCTCGCGGCCGAGCTCGGTGAGCAGGCGGATGCGCGCGAGCGGCGTGCGGAGCTCGTGGGAGACCTGCGCGAGGAGCTGGCGCTGCTCGCTCACGTGCGCCTCGATCTTCTCGGCCATGTGGTTGATCGTGCACGCGAGCAGCGCGATCTCGCCGTGGTGGTGGTGGCCGACCTTCACGCGCGCGCCGAGGTTGCCGGCGCCGATCTCGCTCGCGACGCGCGCGACCTCGCCGATGGGCCGCGCGAGCTTCTTCGCGATCACGTTCGCGGCGGCCCAGAGCACGAGCCACGCGATGCCGACGGGGAGCGCGATCCGCCAGGGGTGCGAGCTGTAGCGCTCGGCGCAGATCGACACGGTGCCGAGGCGCTCGCCCACGGCGGCGCGCGACGTGACGGGCACGTCGAAGTTCGGGCCCTCGCAGGCCGGGCCGAACGCCGCGAGGTCGCCGCCGGACGCGTCGCGCACGCGCACGGTCACGTTGAAATCGCGCTGGATCGTGGCGGCGAACGCGTCACGCGAGGGGGCGTCGCTCCACACGTCGGCGAAGCGATCGCCGAGGAACCCGCGCGCGTGCTCGACGTCGCGCATGAACGACAGGCGCCCGCCGTCGCCCCAGCTCATCGCGCAGCCGACGGCGATGCCGCTCAGCAGGATCGTCAGCGCGAACCACGCGAAGAGCTTCCGCCGCAGGCGCGCGCGCACGTAGCAGACGGCTGGGTTCTGGCGGAGCATCAGGACGCGTCCTTCGCGAGCACGTAGCCCACGCCGCGCACCGTCTTGATGAGGCGCGGCGACTTCGGATCGTCGCCGAGCTTCTGCCGCAAGTGGGAGACGTGCACGTCGACCGTGCGCTCGCCGACGGTCACGTCGCCCCGGCCCGCTTCGCTGAGCAGCGCGTCGCGTGAGACCACGCGCCCCGCCCGCCGGACGAGCGCGACGAGGACGTCGAACTCGATGCCGGTGAGCTCGATTCCCTTCCCGCCCACGGTAACCACGCGGCCGGGCACGTCGACCGCGATGTCGCCGATGGCGAGCCGCTCGCCCGACGCGTCGGGCTTCGCGCGGCGCAGCACGGCCCGCAGGCGGGCGAGGAGCTCGCGCGGGCTGAACGGCTTGGCGACGTAGTCGTCGGCCCCGAGCTCGAGGCCGACGACGCGATCCGTCTCGTCGCCCTTCGCGGTGAGCATGACGACGGGGATGTTGCTCTTCGCGCGGATGCGCTTGCACACCTCGATGCCGTCCATCCCGGGCATCATGATGTCGAGGAGCACCGCGTCGAACGTGCCGCCCTCGAGCGCGGCGAGGCCGCGCAGGCCATCCGGGGCGACGGTGACGGAGCATCCGTTCTGCGTGAGGTAGCTCTGGAGGAGCTCGTAGAGCCTCACGTCGTCGTCGATGAGCAGGACCCGGATGGCCATGTCCACGGCAGCCTACCAGTCGCAGGACTTGGTGTCGGCGACGGGCGCGGCCTCGGGGTGGCGCGCGGCCTCGGCGCAGACGTACGCGACGTGCTGCTCGTAGACGGCGCGCTTCTTGTCCAAGCCGTGGCGCAGGCTCGCGAAGCCCGCGCCGTAGCCGACGAACGTGCCGATGAGCAGGAGCCCGGTGATGATCCTCTGACGCATGATGATGTCCTCCGTTTTGGTGGGGGTTCGGCGTTTGCGGTCAGCGGAAGGGCCGGAAGGCGCGCGGGCCGTCCTCGATGAGGTCGCCGAGGCGCTGGCGCTGCTTCTCGTCGAGCACGTCGTGGATCTTCGCGAGCGCGCCCATCGCGGCCTTGCGCACGGACTCGATCGCCGTGTCGTGGCGCGCGAAGAGATCGCCGAAGAACACCTCGTCGACGCTCGGGCCGCGGACGGCCTTCGCGACGTCGGAGCGAGACTTCTTGAGCTCGTCCTTCGCGCCGCGCGCGGCCTCGCGCACCTCGTCGACGGCGCTCCGGATCACCTTCTCCTGGTCGGGCGTCGCGTCGAGCCGCTCGAGCACGGCGCGGAGGAAGAAGCCCGGGCCCCAGCCGCCGCCGTGGTCGTGATCACCGCCGCCCCAGCCGCCGTGGCGACCCCACCGCCCGCTGCGTCCGCCGCACGAGCCGCCGCGCCCGCCGCCGCAGCGGCGCCTGCGCTTGAGCATGAAGATGAGGCCGATGAGACACGCGGTGCCGATGAGAATGCCGCACATGTTGGATGCTCCTCCCGAGGGCGCAGAGGTCGCGCCCCTCGTGCACCGCAACATGCGTGGCGACTGTGAAGGCGTGAGCGGGCGACGAATGAAGAAGCGTTAACCGCAGGCCGCGAGGCGGTCGCTCTGGTCGCCCCGCGACGTTCTAGCCGACGTCTTCGATGTCGCCCTTGCGGGCGGTGCGTGCGCCGCTGCGGTCGGACGCGAAGAGGGCGCCGAGGCGCTCGGCGAGCTCCGTGTCGCCGAGGCGCTCGGCGATGCCGACGCCCATCTCGCGGTACCGATCGGCGAGCGCGAGGTCGCCCTCGCCGACGGCGAGCGCCGCGAGGGCGCGGCTCGCGACCCTCGTGGCCTCGGAGCGACGCCTCACGGGTCGAACTTCGCCAGAAAGAGCTGACTCTGACCGCTCGGCGTGGTTACGGTCACGCCACCAAAATCGACGTTGGCACCAAAGGCACCGAGCATGAAAAGAGCGCCCGCCGCGTCGGTCGCCATCGGCATCCACGCGGTGGTCTCCTGCTGCTCGTCGAAGTGACGGCTCCAGAGCGTCGCCCCGTTTGGATCGAGCTTCGCGAGAACGAGCGTTTCCCTTGCGATGCTCGGGTTCGACAGGCAACCCGTACGCACGATCGACCCAGCACCAAAGTCCACGGGATCGCACGTGCCAATGAGAACACCGGATACGAACAGATCCTGCGCGGGGTCGAACGCAAGGCTGATGAAGTTGGCTGCACCGTAGCCGTGGGCCCAAACGACCTCGCCTGAATCGTCGAACTCCGCGACGAACAACCCGTCTGGCAACACACCCGCACCCAAATCGAGTGCCACCGCAGTGCCGGCGAGCGCAAGCTTGCCGTTCGAGCTCGCGGCGAGCGCGAGGTTGAGGTTGATCGCCGCCGGATCGACAGGGAATGTCCGCCGCCAGAGCTCCGCGCCCGTCACGTCGAGCTCTCCGATTGCGAGCGCGCTTGCACACCCTCCGACCGGCGGGTAGGCAATGAATCCCGCGAAGAAGACGCGACCGGTGGTATCAGCGGCGAGGCGGGCAACGTAGAGGTCGCTGAGTCGCGCCCACAGCACGTCCCCGTCGGGGCTCAGCTCCGCGAGGAACTCGGCCTCATTCACGTCCGCCGCCGTCGTCCCCTGCACCGTGAACGCGTCGAAGTACATCGGCGCCGAGACGTGATTGCTTCGGTTCCAGCCGGCGAGCACGACGTTGCCGCCGGCATCCGTTACGAGCGCGTCTGTATAGACGAGGGAACCGTCGGGTGCGCTCTGCTCGAAAAGCCGGCCCCAGCGGTTCGTTCCGTCTGGTGCGTACTCCCCGACGCAGATCGCGATCGTATTCTGCGGATCGGTCGGCGACTCTCGACCCAATCCAAAGTCACACTGCGTTCCAGCCGTGACGATGTT
>DASYCF010001100.1:0-4263 GCA_036500365.1 Byssovorax sp. | reverse complement strand
GCGGTCGCCGCGTCGATCTCGCCCTCGAGCGCGGTCACCTCGACGTCGGTCACGCGCGGCTGCTTCGGGTGCACGTCGGCGGGCATCGTGGCGAGGATCGAGCCGAGGTTGAAGAGCTCGTGCTGCACGCGGAGGAGGCTCGCCGCGAGCGCGTGGAGGCCCTCCTGCGCGTCGCCCGTGCTCCGCTTCGCTGCGGCGACCGTCGACTCGCGCGCGAGGCCGACGAACGCGTTCAGCTCGTCGACGGTGCCGTACGCCTCGATGCGCGCGTCGTCCTTCGGCACCTCCTGGCCGCCGACGAGGCGCGTCGCCCCGCCGTCGCCGTGCTTCGTGTAGACGCGGTTGATCGCGAGCTTGGGATCGTGAAAAGGCGCGTCGCTCATGGCGCGTTCGGGTACGCGCGGGCCGAGGCCAGGTCAAGCCGACGCAAAGCATCCGTGAAAACGGACGCGGCGCTTGACGACCGCGCGCCGCCGCCTAGCTTGTCATCCTCGAAAGGCTGGCGAGCGATGCCCACGACCTACAGCGACCTCATGGCCGAGGTCCGCAAGACCATCAAGACGGTCACCCTCGACGAGATGAAGCGTCGGCTCGACGCGAAGGAGCCGATGGTGCTCCTCGACGTGCGCGAGAAGGACGAGGTGCGCCAGGGCTACATCCCGGGCGCGATCAGCGTGCCGCGCGGCTTCCTCGAGATCCAGATCGAGCAGAAGATCCCCGACAAGAGCGCGCCCATCGTCGCGTACTGCGCCGGCGGCACGCGCTCGGCGCTGGCCGCGAAGACGCTCGCCGACCTCGGCTACACGCACGTCGAGAGCGCGAACCCCGGCTTCGTGCGGTGGAAGGATCTCGGCTTCCCGATGGAGATGCCCGCCGCGCTGACCGACGCGCAGCGCGACCGCTACTCGCGCCACCTCCTCTTGCCCGAGGTCGGCGAGGCCGGGCAGGTGAAGCTCCTCTCCGCGAAGGTGCTGCTCCTCGGCGCGGGCGGCCTCGGGAGCCCGGCGGCGCTCTACCTCGCCGCGGCGGGCGTCGGCACGATCGGCCTCGTCGACGGCGACACGGTCGACGCGTCGAACCTCCAACGCCAGATCCTCCACGCGACGAGCCGCGTCGGCACGCCCAAGGTCGACAGCGCCGAGATCGCGATCAAGGACCTGAACCCCGACGTGAAGGTCGTCAAGTACATGGAGCGCGTCGACAGCGGCAACGTCGAGCGGATCTTCAAGGACTACGACGTCATCGTCGACGGCTGCGACAACTTCCCGACGCGCTACCTCGTGAACGACGCGAGCGTGTGGATGAAGAAGCCCGTCGTGCACGGCTCGATCTTCCGCTTCGACGGCCAGGTGACGACGTTCGTGCCGTTCGAGAGCAAGGAGTACGGCGCGCGCGGGCCCTGCTACCGCTGCCTCTACCCCGAGCCGCCGCCGCCGCACCTCGCGCCGAGCTGCCAGGAGGCGGGCGTGCTCGGCATCCTGCCCGGGCTCGTCGGCGTCGTGCAGGCGACCGAGGCGGTGAAGCTCATCCTCGGCAAGGGCAACCCGCTCGTCGGCCGGCTGCTCACGTACGACTCGCTGCGGATGAAGTTCGGCGAGCTCAAGCTGCGGCGCGACAAGAGCTGCCCCGTGTGCGGCGAGCACCCGACGATTACGTCGTACATCGACTACGAGGGTTTCTGTAACCTCGGCTGAGCACCGTGGCGACGCAGCAGAACAACCCGCTGATCATCATCAAGGGCCTCGGCGCCTTCGGCGTCATCGGCATGATGCTCTGGGTCTCGCGCCTGCCGGAGGTCGTGCGCGTGATGGGCGCGACGGCCTGCGCGCTGCTCGCGCTCGGCTGCGTCGTCATCGGCGTGCAGGCGATGCTCCAGAAGCCGCGCGCGGCTCCGCCGAAGCGCACCGGCCGCCGCGCCGCGAGCGCCAAGGTGAAAGCGAAGGCGGAGCCGCCCCCCGTCCCCCGACACGAGGACGCGGACGAAGACGAAGACGACGCGCGCGAGCGAGAGGTCCGTGAAGCGCGCGAGCGGCGGCAGGCCGCGATGCGCGACTACACGAGCCGGAACCTGTCGCAGCACGTCGCCAAGGTCCGCCCCGACGACGACGAGTGACTACACGCGGCGGGACGAGGGCATGCGCGCCGTCGACGTCATGCGGGGCAGGTGCGGATAGCGGAGCACGTCGCGCTTCGGCGGGCGGTCGATCGCCTCGAGGCGGCTCGTCACGATCTGGCGCTCGTCGCCCTCCCCGTTCACGTGCGTGAAGAAGATGGCGTCGCCGACGTCGGGCCGCTCCACGTTGGGCACGCAGGCGCCGTTCGCGTAGATCTTCACCCCGCCCTCGACGCGCAGGTTGAGCGCGATGTGCGCCGCGCGGAACGACTGGGAGGTGCGGTCGCGGACGGCGACGCAGATGCCGTCGCGCACGTGGTACTCGGTGTTGCGCGTCACGTAGACGCGGTGCCTGCGGCGCTCGGTGCCGTCGTAGATCATCGGGAGCACTCCTGTTCTCGCCGCGAAGGATCTCGCCGCGCGCGCCACGGGGCCAAATTCGAGGTGGGCTGCGCGCCGTGGATCGCGATCGATCCGCGCATGGATCTGCGTGGACCCAGCACGCGCTCGTGCAATTTCAAGCAGTTGCCCTGCGTCCAGCCGCGGCGCGCCGCTTGCTGACGGCGAGCCGTGACCTCCGCCTCCGACCCCGGGTTCGATCCCACGCCCTGGCTCCGCCGCGCCGCGCTCGCCGGCGTCGCTGCGCTCGCGATCGCCGCGTGCAGCCGCGGCTCGTCGATCGACGCGCAGAGCGACGGCACGAACGACAACGAGCTCTCGGGCTGTCACGGCCAGGCGTCGTCGAGCATCCCGGCGAGCGGCGTCTATGGCCTGACGACGTTCGGCGGCCCGAGCGAGCCGCAGCCGCTCGCGTGCGGCGGCAACTCGAACAGCGGCAGCTGGTACTACGCCGCGTCGAGCCAGCGCTACGGCTGCGGGACGCACCTCAAGGTCGAGGCGAACGGCAAGTGCGTCGTCGCCCAGGTCGCCGACTACGGGCCGGACACGTGCGTCGAGGCGGCGGCGGGTCGCCCCATCCTCGACGCGTCGCCGCTCGTCGGACGCGCGCTCTTCGGCGAGGACGACCTCGGCTGGAGCGACGGCGTGACCGTGCACGTGACGGTCGTCTCGAGCTCGACCGCGCTCGGCGCGTGCACGTCGTCGAGCGGCACGGGCGGCTCGTCGTCGTCGTCGTCGTCGTCGGTCGCCTCGTCGACCGCGGCCACCACCGCGAGCACGGGCAGCGGCGGCGAGACGTGCAGCGGCGACGGCGACTGCAACCCGGGCGTCGAGGGCTCCGGCGAGATCTGTGTCGGCCACGTCTGCGTCGCCGGCTGCAACGCCGACTGGCAGTGCCCCGGCGTCGAGACCTGCGTCGGCGGCATGTGCCGCGGCCCGTCGTCGAGCTCGAGCTCGGGGTCTGGCGGCATGGGCGGCGCGTCGAGCTCGAGCGCGTCGTCGACCGCCGCGTCCACCGCGTCATCGACGGCGTCGTCCACCGCGTCTTCCACGGCGTCGACCGGCAGCGGCGGCATGGCGTGCACGGGCGACGGCGACTGCAACCCTGGCGACGACGGCTCGGGCGAGATCTGCACGAACCACGTCTGCGTGCCCGGCTGCCACCACGACTACCAGTGCCCCGGCGTGACGACGTGCGTGAGCGGGATGTGCGAGTAGCGCAAGCCTTCGCCGGGATCCGCCGCGCGCTCGCGCGCTGACAACTTCCCTCGCGCGATCGCAGGCGGCTTGGTCCGCCGCGAGCGGGCGCGCGACGATCGCGTCCGTGTCATCCGCCGCGCTGCGTCCTCCCCTCGCCAAGGTCCGGCTGCCGGCGCTCGCGCGCGATCGGAGCGTCGCCCTCGTGATCGGCGTCGACGGGCGGCTGCGCGAGATCTTCGACGGCGCCGACGTCGTGAGCGAGGGCGAGGCGCGCGCGGAGGTCGCGGGCGGCGTCGTCTACTACGGCTCCACGCACCTCTTGCTCGCGCCGACGTCGGCCGGCGGGCGCGTGGCCGACGCCGACGTCGCCGCGCTCGCGCGCATCGCGCACGTCGATCCGCACGTGCGAGTCCGCGCGCTGCGCGTCGCGCGGCGTGAGGCGATCTCGCGCGCGGGCGCCGCGCTCGGGCCGTCGCACGCGGAGATCCACGTCGAGACCTCCGCGCGCGGCGTCGTCGTGCACGTCGATCTCATGGCGTCGGTCGTCGGCG
>DASYCF010001099.1:0-4879 GCA_036500365.1 Byssovorax sp. | reverse complement strand
AGCGCCGCGCCATGGTGAAGCTCGAGACGTGGCTCTGGCGCGGCGTCGCGCAGAACCTCACGCGCCGGTGGGTGCTCCGCGCGTTCTCGGGCGACCCGGGGTTCTACCGCTACGTGCCCTCGCACATGGCGATCCACCGCGTCATCTACGACCGCGTGCACCGCTATTTCTGGAACTACCTCGCGCGCGACAACCCGCTGCTCCAGCTCGTGTTCTTCGGCCGCTACCGGAACGAGGACGCGATGCCGCCCTACCTCCACGCGGCCACGTTCGAGCGGGTGAAGTCCGCCCTCGCCGACGTGCACATCGAGCGCTTCACGGGGCCGATGGACGAGGCGCTCGCCACCGTCGCGCCGCGCTCGGTCGACGCGTTCTCGCTCTCGGACATCTCGAGCTACCTCGACGACGCGGCGCACGACGAGCTGTTCGAGGCCGTGTTCACGCGCGCGCGCCGCGGCGCCCGCGTGAGCTCGCGATCGAACCTCGCGCACCGCCCGCTCGCGTACGAGCACGCGCGGCGCCTCGCGCGCGACCCGATCCTCGAGCGCTCCGGCTCGATCCGCGACCACTCGTGCGTCCACGAGTTCGTCATCGGCGAGATCATCAAGTAGCGGGCGACGAACCGTCGTCGCGCGACGAGGGTGGAAGGGGTGGCGGCTTGACGGACATCTCGCTGCTCTTGTCGAAGGTCCCGCTGTTCTCGTTCCTCGACGAGCACGAGCGAGAGGTCCTCGCCGCGCGCCTCGATCGGCAGGAGTTCAAGAAGGGCGTCCGCCTCTTCGCCAAGGGCGACCCCGGCGACCGCATGTACGTCCTCATCTCGGGCGAGGTCGAGATCTCGCTCACGAGCGACACGGGCGACAAGGTGGTCCTCGAGCAGCCGGGTGTCGGTGAGTTCTTCGGCGAGATCAGCCTGCTCGACGGCGGCCCGCGCACGGCAGCCGCGATCGCGTCCGACGACTCCGTCGTCCTCGTCGTCGACCGCAGCGACCTCGACGAGTTCTTCAAGATGCGCCCCGCCGCCGCGCTCGATCTGCTCACGTCGCTCGGCAAGCGCCTGCGCGAGACGAACAAGCTCCTCCGCGGCACGGTCGCCCGCAACATCAACCGCGTCGAGGAGGACAACCGCACGGCCGTGATGAAGGTCGCCGACTGGATCAGCGACTTCAGCGGGAGCCTCCCGTTCCTCTTCATCCACTGCGGGATCTTCTTCGTGTGGATCGTGCTGAACGCGGGCCCCTTGGCGAAGCCGCCGCTCGGCGGGTTCGATCCTTACCCATTCGGCCTCCTCACGATGGTGGTGTCGCTCGAGGCGATCATCCTGTCCGTGTTCGTGCTCTTGAGCCAAAACCGCCAGGTGACGCGCGACCGCATGCGGAACGACGTCGAGTACGCCGTCAACGTGCGCGCAGAGCTCGAGGTCGCGCACCTGCACGACAAGCTCGACGATCTGCGCGAGGCGCTCAGCGCGCGCCTCGAGAAGATCGAGCGCGCCGGCAATGGCGCGCAGAAGCACGGCGCGCCCCCCGCGCCGCGCGCCGACGAGCCGATTCAGTAGACGAGCGGCACGATCTTGTAGGGCACGCGCGCGCAGTACGCCTGCCAGAAGCGGCCGTATTTCTCGCGGCACCGTTTGTCGTCGCGCGTCGCCCGGTCGACCAGCAGGATGGTGAGGAACATCAGGTAAAAGTATGGCAGGAAGCGGTGGAAGCCCGCAGGGAGGCTGAAGGCCGCCGCGATGGCCAGCTCCGACACGTAATGCACGTGCCGGGCGACGCCCCACCAGCCCGACACGAGGAGCAGGCTCTCGTGCTGCTCGCCGTCGGCGGTCGTGTACGACGCGCGGATGAGCTCGGGCGGCTTGCCCCACACCGTCGTCGCGCCCTTCGTCGCGCGGACGCGCTGGCGCTGCGCGTCGGCGTCGTAGTTCGCCCAGATCGCGAGGAGGCCGAAGCCGAAGAGGCCGACGGCCCAAGGCGTGGACAGCTCGCTCGGGTGCTTCGTCAGGTACTGCGCGTGGATGGTGTACACGCCCGGGATCCACGCGATGACGCCCCAGCAGATGTAATAGCCGAAGCGATCATGCATGATGTCGAGCGAGCCGAAATAGCCATCCTCCCAGTAGAAGAACTTGAGGATGTACACGGTCTGCAGGCCGACCGAGACGAGCATGCCGGTCGACACGTGGCCGAGATCGAGCCACTGGCGCGCCGTGAACGAGAGGACGGTGACGCTCCAGCCCATCATGCCGATGCGGCAGTTGAAGAGCTGCTTCAGGTTCACGCCGAGGAGCGACGGGTGGAGCTCGACGCCCCAGAAGTAGTCCATCGCCACGTTGCCGCTCGAGCCAGCGTCGGTCGTGGAGGGCCGGTGAATGCCCTTCCAGTAGAGGAACCAGCAAAAGACGAAGCAGCTCGAGCAGAGCGTGACCAGGATCTCGCCGAACAGGTCGAAGACGATGCCTGGAGAGAACCAGCCGAGGCCGAGCGAGGCGCCGAAGAACGCGGCCATCGTCACGAACCAGGCGAGGACGCCGTTCAGCTTGTAGCGTGGCCGGTTGCCTGTCGGCGTGACGGGCCCCTCGTGGATCCGGCCGGGCAGCGCGCGGAGGAGCACGGCCTCGAACGCGGCGAACACGAGGACACAGGCCGCGGCGCGCCACGTCGGGCAGGGGAAATGATCGCGCACGGCGCGCAGGCCGTCTGCGCTCGCGAGCGCGAGGAGCGAGCCGTCGAGGTAGGTGCACGCGATCCAGAGGAGGATCACGGCAGGCGGCGTGACCACGACGAGGAGCACCGGTACGACGCTCCGCCGCAGCACCTCGACGGCGCGGCTCTCGCTCTTGCCGGACCACGTGGGCGCGCGCGTCGTCATCGCGCGGGGGCGTATACCAGAGGCGCGCGCGCGCCGCGCACGGGCCGACTCAGGGCTTGAGGACGAACGCGGCGCCGAGGCCCGCGGCGAGCTCTTCCGTGGACACCTTGCCGTCGCCGTTCGTGTCGAGCGCGGCGAACACGGTCTGCGTGCCGGCCCACTCCTCGCGCGTGATGAAGCCGTCGCCGTCGAGATCGAAGATCTGGAAATAGGAGCGCGCCGCGTCGCCCGCCTTCGCGCCGCCGCGCATCGCGCGCAGGCGCTCGGCGAGGAGCTTCTCGAGCGCGACGAGCGCCTTCGAGAACCCCTGGATGCCCTCCTCGAGCTTGTCCTTCGCCATGCGATCCTTCGCGTGCATCTCGCGGAAGCTCGACTCGTCGACGGCGACGCGCGTGACGGCCTGCGCCTTCGCCTTCGCGGGGTCGAGCTTGCGCTCGAGCGTGCCCTCGGTCTTCTCGAGCTCGGCGAGCAGGTTCGGCGCGATGGTCAGGAGATCGCACCCGGCGAGCTCGACGATCTCGCCCACGTTGCGGAAGCTCGCGCCCATGATCTCGGTCTCGTGGCCGAAGTGCTTGTAGTAGTCGTAGACGCGCCGCACGCTGAGGACGCCGGGATCCTCGTTCGCAGGGTACGAGTCCTTGCCCGTGTCCTTCTTGTACCAATCGAGGATGCGGCCCACGAACGGCGAGATGAGCGTGACCTTCGCCTCGGCGCAGGCGACCGCCTGGTGCACGCCGAAGAGCAGCGTGAGGTTGCAGTGGATGCCCTCCTTCTGGAGCACCTCGGCCGCGCGGATGCCCTCCCAGGTCGAGGCGATCTTGATGAGGATGCGGTCGCGCGACATGCCCGCCTTCTCGTAGAGGCCGATGAGGTAGCGGCCCTTCTCGATGGTCTTCTCGGTGTCGAACGAGAGGCGCGCGTCGACCTCGGTCGAGACGCGGCGCGGGACGATCGCGAGGATGCGCAGGCCGAACTCGACGGCGAGGCGATCGACGGCGAGCGCGACGACCTTCTGCTCGTCGGTCGACGCGGCCTCCTTCTCGGCCCAGCGGAGCGCGCTGTCGACGACGTCGGCGTAGTCCGGCATCTGCGCGGCGGCGGTGATGAGCGACGGGTTCGTCGTCGCGTCGCGCGGCTTCCACTTCTCGATGGAGCGGATGTCGCCCGTGTCGGCGACGGTCACCGTCATCGTCTTGAGCTGCTCGAGGAGGCTCGTCATGCGCGCGATGGTAGACGCCCGCCGACGCGCGCGCCGCCGAAACCCGCGGGCGCGTGAAAACACCGGAAAACACGCGCGATCGTGCGCGGACGCGCCGTCAGCGGCGGAAGGTCTCGGTCACCCACACGGCGCCGTCGGCGTCCTTCACGACGCCGATGCCGAGCTCCGTGTACGTGGGGTAGAGGACGTTCGCGCGGTGTGACGGGCTCGCCCAGAGGATGCGGTGCGCGCGCTCGAGCGTCTGCGCGGACGCGACGTTCTCGCCGAACACGTGGCCGGTGGGGACGCCGAGGGCCTGCGCGCGCGCCGTCGCGTCGCCGTCGCCCACGTCGTGCGCGACGAGGCGCTTCTTCTGCATCGACTTCGCGTGCGCGCGCGCGACGCGATCGAGCTCGGCGCTCCGGCGAAGCGCGCCGAGGCCCTCGGACGCGCGCGCCGCGTTGACCATGCGCGTCATCGCGTCCGCGTCGTCGGCCGTGCCCTTCGCCGCGTCCTCGCCGGGGGCGGCCTGCGACGTGAAATGCGTGGGCGCGGCGACGCCGGCGTGCACGAACGCCTCGAGCACGGGCTTCGGTCCGACGGAGATGGTCGCGAGCACCTGCACGAGCCACGTGCCGGGCGCGTCGACCGCGAACGTCGATCGGATGCGCCCGCGATCGAGCGACGCGAGCACGGTCTTCGGCGCGCCGCGCGGCCCGAGCACGACGACCTTCGCCTCGGTCGCGGGCACGAGCATGCGCGCGTCGAGCGTGATCCACTGTCCGACGCGCGCCGTCGTCGGCACCG
>DASYCF010001098.1:0-2697 GCA_036500365.1 Byssovorax sp. | reverse complement strand
GCGAGAGCTCGTCGACCGGCCGGTACGGGAACCTCGGCCGCATCGACGAGACGCCCTGCGCGCACCACTCGTGCGTCAGCGTGAGCACGCGGCCGCCCGCGTCGATCGTGAGGATGATCGCGCGGTCGAGGCCCCGGTCCTCGCCGAACGTCCCGAGCGCGCGCGTGATCTCGACGTCGACCTGCTCCGGCTCGAGGTCGACGAACCGCGCGGCGACGCGGGTGAGGCTCTCCTCGAAGGCGAGCCGGTCGCGCAGGTCCTCCTCGGCGGCGGCGCGCGCGAGCGCGCTCGCGATCATCTCGCCCGCGAGCTGCAGCCGATTCACGACGGTGCTCGCCCATCGCCGCGGCGTGCGCTGCGCGAAGATGACGTAGCCGAGCACGCGCGCGCCGTGCATGAGCGGGACGCCGACCGCCGCGTGCACCCCGATGTCGACGAGCGCGCTCCGCAGCGACTCGCCGCTCGCGGGGATCTCCGCGATGTCCGCGAGCACGACGGCGTCGCCGCTGGCGAAGTTCGGGCTCGCCCACGTGAGGCCCGCGGCGCCGACGGCGTGATCGCGCAGCGGCGCGAGCGGGACGCGAAAGGCCTCGTGCGTGAGGACGTAGCGCTGCTCGTCGTCGGCGAGGAGGCGCACGTACGCGCGATCGAGGGAGTAGGCGTCGCACACGAGGCGGAGCGCGTGCTCGACCGCCGGGGCGACGTCGGGCCCGGAGACCCACGCGAGCGTGCGCGAGATCTCCGCGAACATGCTGCGCGTCGGCCCGAGCGCGCCGGGCGCGGCCATGAGTTCTGCGTCGACCTGCCGGATCTCGATGAGCACGTGGCGGCGATCACCGACGGTCAACGGGAGCGCGTCGACGAGGGTGTCACCCCACTCGATCGACAAAGGGAAGCCGAGCACGGCGTCGCCGCCGGCGGCGACGGCCTCGATCATCGGCCGCGCGCGCGCGGAGAGCGGCGCGAGATCGAAGAGCGGCTGACCGAGCACGGACGCGACCGACTCGCCGAGCAGGCGGGCGAAGGCCTCGTTCGCGCGCACGACGGCGAGCCCGTCGTCGACGATCACGAGCGCGCGGTTCTCCCGCGACCAAGTGGCGCGGTCCGTCGCGAGGGCGATCGCATCGTCCTCGCCCTTCGTTCGATCGTGATGGCCCAATGCCCCCTCCGGCATCACGCAGTGCGAACATCCTCGATCGAGCGGCGCCCGCCGACAAGCTCGGTCGAGAGCCTCACCGCAGACCTCACCCCCCCAGCCCCCCTCTCCCGAAGGGAGAGGGGGGAGCCGGTCAAGCCGAGGATGGAGGGTCTGTCTGGCGTCGCATCCAAGGAAGACCTCACCACTCGGCAGACGCCGCTCCCCCCTCTCCCGAGAGGGAGAGGGGGGCTGGGGGGGTGAGGTCTGCGTATCGAGGGCTACGTATGCGACCCGGGCGAGGCGATCGGTGGGCGACAGCTCAGTGGCGGAAGTGCGAGAGGATCAGTGGGCGAAGCCTCAATGCCGGAAGTGCCGCACGCCCGTGAACACCATCGCGGCGCCGGCGGCGTCGACGGCGGCGATCACGTCGGCGTCCTTCACGCTGCCGCCGGGCTGCGCGATCGCGGTCACGCCGTGCGACAGCGCGAGCTCGACGCCGTCGGGGAACGGGAAGAACGCGTCGGAGCCGAGGACGCTGCCCTTCGCCGCGTCGCCGGCCTTGTGCGCGGCGATGCGCACGCTCTCGACGCGCGACATCTGCCCGGCGCCGACGCCGACGGTGCGGCCCGCGTGCGCGAGCACGATGGCGTTGCTCTTCACGTGCTTCGTCACCTTCCACGCGAAGGCGAGCGCCTCGATCTCGGCGGGCGTCGGCGCGCGCTTCGACACGACCTTGCCGCGCTCGACCTCGCCCGCGCCGGTCGCGTCGCGGTCCTGCGCGACGAAGCCGCCGCCGACGCGCTTGTACGTGACCTCGGCGTGGGCGGCGGCGAGCCACGCGCCGGTCGCGAGGAGGCGAAGGTTCTTCTTCGCGCGCAGCACCTCGAGCGCGCCCGGCTCGAACGACGGGGCGACGACGCACTCGACGAACGTCTCGGCGATCGCGCTCGCGGTCTTCGCGTCGACGCCGCGGTTCAGCGCGACGATGCCGCCGAACGCGCTCACGCTGTCGGCCTCGCGCGCGGCGCGGTACGCCGCCTCGAGCTCGGCCGCGACCGCGACGCCGCACGGGTTCGTGTGCTTGACGACGACGGCCGCCGGCTCGTCGAACTCGCGCACGGCCTCGAGCGCGGCGTCGACGTCGACGAGGTTGTTGAACGAGAGCTCCTTGCCGCCCGCGCCGAGCGCCTCGGCCCGGGCGAGCGAGCCGGGCGCCGCGTCGCGATCGCGATAGAACGCGCCGGTCTGGTGCGGGTTCTCGCCGTAGCGGAGCGTGTACGCGCGCTCGAGCGGGAGCTGCACCGACGCGGGCCACTTGGCGCGCGCGCCGTCGTCGCCGAGCGACGAGAGGTAGCCGGCGATGCGCGCGTCGTACGCGGCCGTGTGCGCGAACGCCTTCGCCGCGAGCTCGGCGCGCGTCCGGGTCGACACCTCGCCCGTCGCCTCGATCTCGGCGAGCACTTTGGCGTAGTCGGCCGGGTCGCACACGACGGCGACGCGCGCGTGGTTCTTCGCCGCGCTCCGCACCATCGACGGGCCGCCGATGTCGATGTTCTCGA
>DASYCF010001097.1:0-3119 GCA_036500365.1 Byssovorax sp. | reverse complement strand
CGTCGCGCCGGTCGCCGTCGTCGAGATCGATCGATCGGGGCGCGTCGCGTTCGCGAACGCGGCGGCGGGCGCGATGACGGGGCGGCCCGCCGAGGAGCTCGTCGGCGCGTCGCTGGTCGAGCTCGTCGACGAGGCCGATCGCGCCGCGCTGGCCGCGGCGGTCGCGCGCGAAGACGGCCCGCGCGGCGAAGCCGTCGACGTCCGCTTCACGCGGGCCGACGGCGCCGAGCTCTGGGCCGCCGTCGCGATCGGCGGGGGTTGGCTCGGCGAGGCGCCGCGCGTCGCGACGTGGACCGACGTGACCGAGCGCAAGCGCTTCGAGCGCGCGCAGAGCGACCGCGCCGATCGCCTCGACGCGTTCATGCAGGCGGGGCCCGTCGTCGCCTGGATGAAGGACGCACGCGGCGCGTACGTGTACGTGAACGCCGCCGCCGCCGCGACGCAGGGCGCGCCCGCCCACGATCTCGTCGGCCACACGGCGGCCGAGCTCCTCGCGCCCGACGTCGCCGCCCTCGTCGCGCGCCAGGAGGCCGAGCTCCACGAGGCGCGGGCCGCCGCCGCCGTCGTCGAGCTGGACGTGGCGTCGGGCGGGCGCCGCACGTTCCAGCTCGTGCGGTTCCTCTTCTGGGACACGGCCGGCGCGCCGTTCACGGGTGGCATCGGCGTCGACGTGACCGCGCAGCGCGCAGCCGAGGAGGCGCTGCGTCAGACGCAGGAGCAGCTCCGCCACGCGCAGAAGCTCGTCGCGCTCGGCCGCCTCGCCGGCGGCGGCGCGCACGACTTCAACAACGTGCTCACCGTCATCTTGTCGTACACGTCGCTGCTCCTCGAGCGCGGCGACCTGCCCGCGAGCGCGCGCGAGGATCTCGGCGACGTCGCCGCGGCGGGCGCGCGCGCGGCGGCGCTCACGCGGCGGCTCCTGTCGTTCAGCCGCGCTCAGGTGCTCGAGCCGCGCGTCGTCGACCTGAACGAGATCCTCCTCGGCGCGCGCGGTCTGCTCGAGCGCCTCGTCGGTGAGGAGGTCGACGTGCGGCTCGCGTGCGCGCCGGACGTCGGGCGCGTCGTCGCCGACGAGGCCGGGATCGCGCAGGTGCTGATGAACCTGGCCGTGAACGCGCGTGACGCGATGCCGAGCGGCGGCACGCTCACGTTCGAGACCGAGGACGTCGAGCTCGCGTCGCCGAAGCGCGGCGCGTACGTGCGACTGATCGCGCGCGACACCGGCGCCGGGATGGACGAGACCACGCGCGCGCGAGTCTTCGAGCCGTTCTTCACGACGAAGGACGTCGGCAAGGGCACGGGCCTCGGCCTGTCGACCGTCGTCGGCGTCGTCGAGCAGCTCGGCGGCACGATCTCGGTCGAGTCGTCGCCCGGCGCGGGCTCGGCGTTCGTCATCCACCTGCCGCGCACGGAGCGGCCGCTCGACGAGCCGCCGCCCACGCGGCCCATCGTGCGTCGGCGCGGCGCCGAGACGGTCCTCGTCGTCGAGGACGAGCCGGCGGTGCGCGCCCTCGTCGTCGAGGTGCTGCGCGACGCCGGCTACCACGCGCTCGCCGCCGCCTCGCCCGCCGAGGCCCTCGCGCTGTCGGCGCGCGAGGTGGGCCGGCCGATCCACCTCTTGCTCGCCGACGTGGTCATGCCCGGCATGAGCGGCGTCGAGCTCTGGGACATGCTGCGCCGCGAGCGCCGCGATCTGCGCGTCTTGTGGATGAGCGGGCACACCGACGAGAGCGTGCGCCGCCACGGCCTCGATCGCTCGATGCAGCTCTTCCTCCAGAAGCCGTTCACGCCCGAGACCCTCACGTCGCGCGTCGGCGACGTCCTCGCGTGAGCGCGCGCCGCGGGCCATGCGACGCCGCGCGGGCTTCGGGGCGCGGCCCCACGCGCGGGCACGCTGTCGCGCGCAGAGCACGCGCCGGCGCGCTCAGGGTGCCAGGGCCACCCGTTCGCCGAAGACGACGCGTTCGCCGCGGCGCTGAGCGAGGCGTTCCGTCACATCGTGCTCTCGCGCCGCGTGAAGCGCGTGGTCCAGCGACACCAGCGGTTCACGAGCAGCGTGCTCGCCGTCCACCTCGCGTGGACCTGACGAGCCCGGCGACCCGTCAGAGCACGAGCCCGAGGGAGGCGCGGAGGGGCAAAGCATCACCGTCGCGCCGCAGACGGCGAGCGCCGCCGCCGCCGCGTCGAGGCCACGATGGAACATGAGCGGATCCTTTCGGACGCGGAGAAGTCGGCATCCCGCGCGCGTCGCCAACCCAACGCAGCGCGGCGGGCTTGTTCCGGGGCCGCTGCGCATTGACAAGGAGGCAGCCGCCACCGGCGAGGGGACGCCGTGTCATTCCTCCTCCGCGCCGAGCCGAGCCCGAGCCGAGCCCGAGCCCAGCCCGAGCCCGCACCCGAACCCGAACCCGAACCCGCACCCGAACCCGCACCCGAACCCGAACCCGAACCCGCACCCGAACCCGAACCCGAACCCGAACCCGCACCCGAACCCGAGCCCGCGCCCGCGCCCGAACCCGCGCCGAGCCAGGGCCAGAGCCCAAGCCGGCTCGGGCTCAGGTGCGGCTCCGGTTCCGATGGGGTCAAGTCGTGCCACCGATGCGCGAGTGACGCGTCAAGCGTGCACCGCGAGTGTACACGGAGCGCGCAATGTTGCCGTCGTGGTGACCTTCGCGGTTCGCGCCAGCCGTCCGTATCGGTCGTGCGAGTCGCTCTCGTGGAAGAGTGGATGGCATAAGACCGCGAGTGGTCGGGGGTTCGGGCTTCGGGCTTCGGGCTTCGGGCTTCGGCCTGGCTATGCGGGACGGCCGGGGATTTCGAGTGGATGAATCAGGCCGTGGCAACGCCAGCCGGTGCGGAGTAGCCACGTCGAGGCGCGCGTGATGGTCGTACACCACGGGCCTCGTGTGGGCGGGCGGGGCGTCGTCCAACCCTCGAAGCAGGGGCTCGAGGAGCACGCGTCGAGGGAGGCCGAGAGCTGCTCATGTCGGCCGGCGGCGTGGTGACGCGCGTTGAGGAGCACGTACGCGAGCGCGTTGCGCGTTTGCCGAGGGGAGCGAAGCGGCACGGCGTGATAGCGATCGGCGAACACGCGCCCGCGGCGACCGAGCACGCGGTTG